>NZ_FOZS01000003.1:300000-491679 GCF_900116205.1 Halostagnicola kamekurae
GAGCTGGTCGCCGCGCCCGTAGTGATACCACGGATCCATAACCGAGTCGTGACCGAGCCCGACGGTCACACCAGCCTCGAGTAACTCGTCGATGCGAGTGTGGCCGCGTCGGCGCGGGTAGTCGTCGTAGCGCCCCTGCAAGACCGCGTTGTCCGGCGGGTTGGTGATCACGCTGGCACCGCTTTCGGCCAGCAGCGAGATTACTTTAGCCGCGTACGCGTTGGAATAGGAGTGCATCGCCGTCGTGTGGCTCGCCGTGACGCGGTCGCCGATCTCCCGTTTGATCGACTCGCTCGCGAGCACTTCCGTGAATCTCGAGCCCGGATCGTCCGTCTCGTCGATGTGCATGTCGACCGGCCGGTCGTACCGCTCGGCGAGGTCCATCGCGAGTTCGACCGAGGCGACGCCGTCCTCGCGGGTGTGTTCGTTGTGCGGGATCGCGCCGACGAGGTCGGCACCCATCTCGAGGGACTCCCGAAGTAGATCCTCGTGGGAGTCGTCGGTGAATACGCCGTCCTGCGGGAAAGCGACGACCTGCAGGTCGACCAAGTCGGACACCTCCTCGCGCAGTTCGAGCAGGGCGCGAACGCCCGTCAGCGACTCCTCAGTCGTATCCGCGTGCGTCCGAACGCGGGTGATGCCGTTCGCCGCCATCCACTCGATGGCCCGCTCGGCCCTGTCTTTCACGTCGTCGGCCTCGAGCGTCTCCTTTCGGTCACCCCAGATGCCAATTCCCTCGGCGAGAGTTCCGGATTCGTTCCAGGTCGGCTCTCCGGCGGTGAGCGTCGCGTCGAGGTGGATGTGTGGTTCTGTCAGCGTCGGCGTCACGAGTCGACCGTCCGCGCCGTATCGCCGGTCTTCCGGCGCAATCGATGGGTCGATCGAACCGGCGTCCTCGAGTCGGGTGATCGTCCCGTTCTCGATGGCGATGTCGACCGCGGATCCCTCGAGCGTCGTCGCGTTGGTGATGAGCCACGTGGTCATGTCCCTACGACTGTCCCCCACCCCGATAATAGTTCCGTGGGTGCCAGGCTGGAACCACTTGGCGGAACAACATCTGTATAACGGAAATTTTGTGACGAAACCTTGGTCAGTTGTCCAAAACATTCATTATCTCGGCGTGACCTGTCGTGTACCATGGCAACACGCGACGATGACTTCGACTGGCGGCGTATCGTCTTCGGCGACGAGAACCTGCCCGACCCGGACTACCCGCTCGATCACGTTCCCAAGGACGAGCGAAAAGGACTGGTCAGCCTCTCGGCGGTCCTGCTCGGACTGGTCTTCTTCGCGGGGACGATGTGGGCGGGAGCGGAGGTCAGCGCGGCGATGGGGTTTCAGGAAATGCTCTCGGCGATGGTCGTCGGTCACATCATCCTCGGCGGGTACGTCGCGCTCCTCTGTGGAATCGCCGCGAGGGCCGGACTGACGACGGTCCTGCTGGCTCGATACTCCTTCGGGCGGATCGGCGCGAAGTGGGCCGACCTCCTACTCGGCGGGACCCAGGTCGGCTGGTTCGGTGTGACTATCCCGATGGTCGCGGTGCCGACGGCGACCTACCTGGGCCTCGAGAGCGCGACGATGCTCAGCGCGTTGATCGTCGTCTGGGGGCTGATGCACATGACGACCGCGTACTTCGGGTACGACGGCATGGAGAAACTGTCCTACGTCGCCGTCCCGTTCCTCGTGGTCGTCGGCGTCCTCTCGATCGTCCTCGCCGTCGGCGACGCGGGCGGCGTCGACGGTCTGCTGTCGCAAGTCGGCGGCGGCGGGATGTCGTTCGGCCTCGCGGTGACCATCGTCGTCGGGACGTTCATCAGCGCCGGCACGCAGGCGCCGAACTGGGCGCGCTTTGCAATCAACTCTCGAGTCGGGTTCTGGGCCGGACTGATCGCCTTCCTCGTCGGGAACAGCTTCCTCTTTTTAAGCGGCGCGGTCGGCGGGGCCGTCTACGACGTGACCCCGGCGGGTGACCTCTACGAGGTGCTCGTCGCCCAGGGGTTGGCGACCGTCGGCCTGATCGCGCTGATCTTGAACATCTGGACGACCAACGACAACGCGGCCTACGCGTTCAGCGTCGCCGGAGCGGAAGCCTTCGAGTTCGACCGGAAGCGTCCGTTCGTCATCGCCGGCTGTGTCGTCGGAATCGGTCTGGCCCTCGCTGGCGCGGATGGCTTGCTACTGCCGTGGCTCGAGTTGCTGGGGCAGTACGTCCCGCCGCTGGGCGCGATCATCATTGCCGACTTCATGCTCTGCTGGCGGGGATCGATTCCGCGAATGGACGACGTTCAGTTCACCCGTGTTCGGTGGACGAGCGTGCTCGCGTACGTCGGCGGCTGTCTCGTCGCAGTGTTGACCGCCGGATCGGTACTGCCAGGTCTGACGATCGCGCCACTGGTTCCCGGCGTGGCCGCGCTCAACGGAATGATCGCGGCGGCTATCGTATACGTCGTCGGCTACTACGCGCTCGAGAAACCCGGCGTGATTCCCTCCCACGACATCCCCGCGGACGCCGATCGGATCTGACCGACCGGGACCCGACGGCTGAATAAAACGACGTTTTTCGAACGGTTCTACCGTGCGATCAACACCGGCACCGGCGACCGCCGGGTAACCTTCTCCGCCACGCTGCCGAGCAGCACCCGCGCGAGGCCGTCTCGACCGTGGCTGCCGATGACAATCAGATCGTAGTCGCCGTCCTCCGCTCGAGAGACGATCAGCCGGTCGGGTCGTCCGCGTCCGCGTTCGGTCTCGATCTCGACGCCGAGTTCGTCGCCGCGCTCTCGAGCGGCCTCGAGAATCTCGTCCGATCGCTCGAGTTCGGCCTCGTCGTCCGGAACGTCCCCCGTCATCCCGGAGAACGTTCCCAGATCTCCCTGTCCGACTTCGACGACGTGTAGCGCAGTGAACTCCGCGTCGGGAAACGTCTCGATCGCGTACTCGAGGGTCTCGTCTGATCGGTCCGATCCGTCGACTGGAACCAGAATTCGGTTGGGCATAGTCGCTCTACGGACCGCAGCAATATTATACTTTCATCGACACTTAGGGGAGCGAGAATGAAGACGGACAGTCAGTCGTGGGATAGTGCTATTACCCCTGCGCACAATATCCGGCCGTATGAGCATGAAAGCCTGCGTTCTCGAGGAGTGGGGCGGCTCGCTCTCGGTCGAAACGGTGCCGGAACCAGAACCCGGGCCGGGCGAAGTGCGAATCGACGTTCGCGCCTGCGGCGTCACGAGAACGATCGAAAACGCGATTCAGGGCGGGCTCGCCGACGATCCCGCGCTCACCCCGCGGATTCCGGGCCACGAGTTCGCCGGTATCGTTGAAGCCGTCGGCGACGGCGTCGCCGGAGTGACGCCGGGGGATCGCGTCCTCGCGTACTTCTATCTCTCCTGTGGCGACTGTGAGGCGTGCCGGCGCGGCGAGACGAACCAGTGTCTGAACGTCGGGGGCTGGTACGGCGTGAACTGCGACGGCGCGTACGCCGAGAAGGCCATCGCACCGGCGACGAACGTCCTCCCGCTGCCCGACGGGGCGAGTTTCGCCGCGGGAGCCGTCGCCGCCGACGGCCTCGCGACGCCGCTCCACGTCTGTCGCCGGACCGGCATCGACGACACAGACACCGTCGTCGTCATCGGCGCCGCGGGACGGGTCGGCATCCACCTCTCGCAACTGGCCGCCCGGCGTGGCTCGCGGGTGCTCGCGGCGGACGTCGACGACGAACGCCTCGAGCACGTCGACCGCGTGACCGGCGGAACGGTGACCCCGATCGACGCCCGCGGCGACGGGTTCGCCGATCGGCTCCGCGCGGCCGCCCCGACCGACCGCGGCCCGACGGTCGTCGTCGACACCGTCGGCGATATCGAGACGCTCGAGGCGGCCTGGGACGCGCTGGGGATGGGCGGACAGGTCGTCACCCTGACGACCCACCACGATCGCTCGTTCGCGCCGCTTTTGAAGGAGTTCGTCGTGAAAGAGGGCGCGCTGCTCGGATCACGGTACGCGACGAAAGACGAGGTGGTCAGAGCCGGCGAACTGTTCGCCGCCGATCGGATCGACCCCATTATTTCCGAACGGATCGATCTCGAGGAGGTTCCCGCGGCCCACGAGCGAATCAGAAACGGCGAGAGCCACGGGATGATCGTGCTCGAGCCGTAGCCGAAATAGAAACCACTGCGCGTCCAGTTAGTCGGAACCCGCGGGGCGCGTCGATTCGCCGTCCAGCCCGCCGTCGCCCGGAAGAACCAGATTGAGCACGAGCGGCGTCACGCCGCCGACCAATAAGCCGGATCCGACCAGCACGCGTACGGACTCGGGTAGTTGCTCGAGCATCTCGGGCGTAATTTCGACGCCGACGCCGAGGACCACCGAGGCGGCAATGATCGTCAAGTTCCGGCGCTCGAGTTCCACGCGATCCGCGACGATTCGGAGGCCGATCGAGAAGATCATTCCGAACAGGACGACGGCGGCACCGCCGAGAACGGGGTCTGGCATCGCCGCGGCGACTGCGGCGACCTTCGGCACGAGTCCGAGGATCACGAGGAACACGCCACAGATCCCGACGACGAAGCGGCTGGCGACGCCGGTGAATCCGATGAGGCCGACGTTCTGTGAGAACGAGGTGTTGGGGAAGGCGTTGAACACGCCGGCGAGCATGCTCATGACCCCGTCCGCGACGATTCCACCGCTCGTTTCGTCGGTGGTGGCCCGCCGGTCGACCGTGCCGGTGGTCCCCTCGATGTCCCCGATCGTCTCGATCGAGGTGATGACGTAGGCGAACGCGGCGATGACGATGGCGCTCGGGTGGAACTCGACGCCGAACTGCAGCGGCGTCGGCGCTTCGATCCACGCCGCCTCGGCAACGCCAGAGAGGTCGAGCAGGCCGAGCGGGTAGGCGACGAGGTAGCCGACGACGACCGCGATCAGGATGCTCGAGATCGAGACGAACCCCTCGGTGTACTGGTTCAGACCGATCGCCAGAACGAACACGAGCCCGGCGAGCCCGAGGTTGGACAACGCGCCGAAGTCGGGTGATCCCACGCCGCCCGCGGAGTACTCCATGGCGACCGGGATCAGGGTGAGTCCGACGAGCATCACGACGATTCCCGTCACGAGCGGCGGGAATAACCGACGGAGGTCCTCGTAGAAGTACCCGATGACGATCTCGACCGGTGCGGCGACGATCACCGCCCCGAAGAGCGCGGCGACGCCGTAGGTGCTGCCGATGTTGATAAGCGGCGCGACGAAGATGGCGCTCGTTCCCATCACGATCGGAAGCCGCGCCCCGACCGGACCGATCGAGTAGACCTGGACGATCGTCGCGACTCCGGCGACCAGCAGCGCCATCTGGACGATGAACGTCGTTTCAGCGCCGTCGAGGCCGATCGCGCCGGCGATCACGAGCGGTAACGCGACCGTCGAGAGGAACATCGCCAGCAGGTGTTGCAATCCCAGCGGAATCGCCTCCGCGAGCGGCGGTTCGTCTTCGATACCGTACTCGATTAGCTGTTCGTCGGCGTCGGCCGACGATTGTTGGGTGTTACTGTCTACCATAAACATAGAGATAAAATTAGACGCGTATATAGTTTTCTTCGGACTATCCACACGTAGCGTCAGTTATTGGGCGATCACCGCCACCACAACGCATTTACTGTGGTAACGGATTGGACACGTCAATGGCAACTGCGACAGAGACGAGGGCCCGAAGCCGGTCGATTCCGTGGCGTGCCGTCGGCGCCGTCGGCGTCGGACTGTTCGGCCTCGGCCTCGCCGTCGGCTCGTACGGCGCGTACGTCACGCTGCTTATCGCGAGTGGCGTAGGGCCCGACGCGGCCGGCTTCGGAATGTCGCTGTTCCTGCTCGGACAACTCCTCGCCGTCGTTCCCGCGGATCGACTCACGCGAACGATGCGGGTCGAACGTGTCGGTGCCCTCGGTCTCGCGGGGGCCGGTATCGGCATCGCTATCGGAGCCAGCGTCACGCTCGAGACGACGTACCTCTCCCGTCTCTTGCTCGGGCTCGGACAGGGAACGGCGTTCGTCGCCGGCATGAAGTACGTCGGGCTACGGACCGCCGGGGCCGACACCGCGACGGCACAGGGGATGCTCGGCGCGCTGTTCACGCTCGGTCTCGCCGTCGCGCTCGCGGCGAGTCCACCTGCGGTCGACGCGCTCGGTCCGACCGCACCGGCGCTCGCCGCGGCCGCAAGCACGCTCCTCGGGGCCGCGTTGACCCTGCGATTGGCGCCGGTCACCGGAAACTCGATAACTCCCGTTCGGGCGTACATCGAGCCCTTCACGTCGGCCGACGGCCTCGCGCTCGGGCTTGGGAACATGGCGACGTTCGGCTTCCTGATGGTCGCCGCGACCTGGTACACCGATGTCCTCGCCGGCGTCGCCGTTCCGTCGGTCGTCATCCTCGTCGGTTTCGCGCTGGCGACGGTGCTGGGCCGTGGCCTCGGCGGGTGGCTGTCTCGAGGCCACGGCGAGCGGGCAACGGTGGCGGGATCGCTGCTCGGTCTCACGATCGTCCTCGGCGGGCTCGCGGCGTCGATCGCAGCAGATTCGGCGGTCGGAATCGCCGCCGGACTCGTCCTGACCGGCTTCGGCTTCGGGATTCCGTTCGGGCCGCTTTTCAGCCTCGCGTTCTCGGAACTGGCCGACGATCCGGGCGTGACGCTCTCGGGGATGTTACTCGTCGGAAACGCCGGAGCGCTCGCGTACCCGTGGCTCGTCGGCCGACTGCTCACCGCGACGGCGGGCTACGCAGCCGGCTTCGCGGCGATGGGGCTCTCGGTCGGTGCGATCTGGCTGCTCTGGGTTCGAACGATCGGGCACTGAGAGCGAATACTCGTGTGCCAACGGGAGTCCAATAGCACCGCGTTGCGGACAGAAACCGGAAGAAACTGGGGCGATTACCGCGGCTGGACGGGCAGTTCGATCTGGGTCGCGTACTCGCTGTCGTGGTGGACCGTGTTAGTCGCGACGTTGTACTCGCGGTCGCCGTAGAGCGGCCCGCCGGTGTTGTGGTTCACGTCGAAGCGCGGATAGTTAGACGAGGAGATGTCGAGTCGGATCCGGTGACCTTCTTCGAAGACGGTCGAGGTCGGGTACGGCTCCATCTCGAACGCGTAGACCTCGCCGGCCTCGAGGAAGTCCGGTTCGTCGCGGTAGCCGCGATACCGGCCGCGACAGATCGAGTCCGAGACGTTGACCGCGAAGCCGTTGGGGAAGTCCTCGCTCTCCGGATACTCGTCGATCAGCTTCGCCGTGAAGTCGGTGTCCGGCGCGTCGGTCGAGCCGTAGACGGTCACGCTGATCGGACCCGTCACTTCGACCGCCTCCTCGAGCGGCGGAGTGCGATAGACCAGCACGTCGCTTCGCTGCTCGAGCGGCCCGTAGGGTTCGTCGGCTCCGAGCGTGTCGGGTCGGGTCCGCTGGTCCATGCCGCCCCGGCCGGTGAGGTCCTGCAGTTTGCGCTGTGCGAGCGGGTACTCGAGGATGTTCTCCTCGCGTTGCTCATAGGTGATGTACGACGAGCAGTTGCCGCCGAGCGTCGGGACGGGGTCTTTGGGGTCGAACTCGTAGGTGGTCGAACTGTTCTCGACCGTCGGCTTCTCCGTCGAGAGCGTTCCGTCGCCGTGGACGTAATAGGTCTCGAACTCCGTGTCGGGTAGCGGCCACGCGGACCCCGAGCGCCACTCGCCGCCGTGGAAGAGGCGGTCGCCGGACCGGGAGCCGTCGCCGGTCCCCATCTCGAAGTACTGGACCGTCGGCTGGTCCGACCAGGTGTCTTCGCCCTTGAGGTAGTGATCGAAGAATCGCAGTCTGGTCTCCTGATAGTCCCGCAGCGCCGCCTCGCCGAACTCGAGTTCGCCAGAGTAGGACTTGTTCCAGGAGGGCAGCGGATAGCTATTCCAGCCGTGGGTCCAGGGCCCCATCAGCAGGTAGTGGTCGCTGTCCTTGCGCTCGGCCAGCGCCTCGAAGTTGTCGCAGGTCGCCTTCGTGTAGGAGTCGTACCACGCCCCCGAGTAGACGGTGGGCACGTCGGCCGACTCGTCGTAGAACGCCTCGAAGTTGAAGCCGGGTTCCTGCCAGAGCTCGTCGCTGGCGCTGCCCTGCGTCATGATGTCGAAGGCCCACTCCTCGTAGTCGGGGATATGTCGCAGCGGCGATTGCCCGCGCTGGATCGGGCCGTTCTCGAGCACCTCGCCGACGTCGACGTTGGCCAGACGCTGCTGGACATCCTCGTTCTCGAGCGCGCGTTTGGCGAAACCGCCGCCGAGGGTGAAGGCCCAGGCGAGCCAGCGCAGTTCGAACGCGCCGTTGTGTCGGAACGTCGCCTTGCGGCCGTTGGCCGCGCCCTGATTGACGAACATGGCCGCTAAGTGAGGGGGGTCCTGCGTCGCGAGCGCGCTCTGAACCCACGCGCCGTAGGAGGTGCCGAAAGTGCCGACCTGCCCGTCGCAGTAGGGTTGCTCGGCGAGCCACTCGACGGTGTCGTAGCCGTCCTCGGGTTCGTTCTTGAAGATGTAGTACTCGCCCTCGCTGTCGAAGCGGCCGCGACAGTCCTGTATCGCGACGACGTAGCCGCGTTCTGCGTACCACTCGCCGTGTCGCTCCATGCGGCCGCGTTTGCCGTAGGGCGTCCGATCGAGCAAAACCGGTTTCGGCTCGTCGATCGGGTCGCCCGTCTCCGGGTCTGCGGGGCGATAGACGTCCGTCGCGAGGTGTACCCCATCGCGCGTTTCGACCTGTACGTTCAACTCGGCGTGGACCGCGTACTCCGGATCGGATGCCATCACTCCCACAGAGACGGTCATCCTGTAAGAGTGTATCCCCATATGATCGGTTTCTGATACCGGCCCAGGCGGGTCGGTTTGCTATCTCGGGTCCGGGTTGGCCCGTCGAACGTATCCGTGATGGTGATCGATACCGGTAGCTCTGAGCCGCCGATGCCGGTAGTCTCGAGCCACCGATACCCACACCCGACGCGGTCACACTGTCGACTCACCGATGATCTGTCGCCATCGCCCGAGAAATCGAACAATCCGATAGATATTGATGCGTATCGTCTGTTCTTTTCGACCAATCGCGTTCGAAGTAGGTTGATTGAAACGACGCCGCTCCTCCCTGCCGGTAGATTTATATACGTACCGCGGGTTTTTGTCCCCATGTCTGTTCGAGTGTGTCATACTCTCGTACAGCACGCTCGGTGAAGAGCCGGGGACTGAGTTACAATGACGAAAAATACTGACAACTCAAACGGCATGGAGACGGACGGGGGTTCCGTCTCTCGAGAGGAAGCATCGTTCGTCGAATACGGCATCGAAGACAAACCGCCGCTTCTCGAGTCGATATTCCTTGGCGCACAGCACTATCTGACGATGGTCGGGGCGACGATCGCGATTCCGTTAGTGCTTGCTGGTCCGAGCGCGTTGGATATGCCTGGTCCTGAAACGGCACAGCTCGTGGGCACGTTCTTCGTCGTCTCCGGGATCGCTACGTTGTTGCAGACGACGGTCGGTAACAGATACCCGATCGTTCAGGGGGGGACGTTCGCCCTGTTGGCACCCGCGCTTGCAATCATCGCGACGTCCAGTGCCGGCTGGCAAGCGACGTTGCTCGAGTTACAGGGGGCAATCATCGCTGCAGCCACGGTACAGGTAGTTCTCGGATATATCGGGGCTCTCGGGTATCTCAAGCGGTACCTCTCGCCGGTCGTGATCGCGCCGGTGATCGTCCTCATCGGCCTCTCGTTGTTCAACACGGGAGACGTGACGACGACGAGTCAGAACTGGTGGCTGCTTGGGCTGGCGCTCTTCCTGATCATCCTGTTCTCGCAGTACCTAGATCAGTACAGCCGGTACGCGAAGCTGTTCCCGGTGTTGCTCGGTATCGCCGGTGCCTGGATCGTGGCTGCCGTCTTCTCCGCAACTGGAATATATGCGCCCAATACTGTCGGGTACGTTGATTTCAGTACCATAGCAAATGCCACCCTCATCCAGCCAATCACGCCGTTCCAGTGGGGGATGCCGCAGTTCACGGCGGCGTTCGCGGTCGGTATCTTCGCCGGCGTCATGGCATCGATGGTCGAAAGTCTCGGTGACTACTACGCCGTCGCCCGAATCGCCGGCGTCGGCGCGCCGAGCGAGAAACGCATCAACCACGGAATCGCCATGGAGGGGGTCGGAAACATCATCGCGGGTATCATGGGAACGGGCAACGGCTCGACCTCCTACGGTGAGAACATCGGCGCGATCGGGATCACCGGCGTCGCCTCGCGGTACGTCGTTCAGATCGGCGCGCTTGTCATGTTGGTCGTCGGATTCATCGGCTACTTCGGCCAGCTGGTCACGACGATTCCGGGTCCGATCGTCGGGGCGCTGTACATCGCCATGTTCGGACAGATCGCCGCGATCGGCCTCTCGAACCTGAAATACGTCGATCTGGACGCTTCACGAAACATCTTCATCATCGGTATCGCGCTGTTTCTCGGACTCGCGATCCCGACGTACATGGGTAACTTCGAAAGCGCAGCCCAGTTTCAGGAGATCGGCGCGAGCGCGGCCATCGTCGGTCCGCTGTTCAGCAACGACATTTTCGCCAACACGATTTTCGTCACCGGATCGACCACCATGGTCGTCGGCGGAACCATCGCGTTCATCCTCGACAACACGATCCGCGGGACGGCAGAAGAACGAGGCCTGAGCCAGTGGCAGGAACTCGCAGAAGACGACAGCGAGTTCGTCACCTTCTTCGAGCGGATCCGATCCGACGGCGAACCGAAACCCGTCGATCGAGCGGACTGACCGGCGGTAGGGAGCTGCGCTCGAGCGCGAATTTTTCCGTTCGAGGAAACCTTGATTAGGGTCGGTACCCCACTCTGGGTAGATGCCGAGTAGACAGGGCCTCGATCTCGAGCGCGGGGAACGACTCCACTATAGGGGCGGGCTTCGAAGCGCCGACGAGGTGGCCGTGACCGAAACGCGGCTGCTGGTCAAATCGGACGACGAACTGACGAGCGTTCCGTACACCAACGTCGAGTCGATCAACAACGAGTCCTTCGACTGGTTTCTCGCGATCATGAGCGCTGCACTGGTCGTTTTCGGGGCGTACTCGATGACGATGAACCCGCTCGTCGGAGCCGGATTCGTGGTCGCGGGCCTCTGGAGTATCCGCCGGAGTTACCGCCACCGGAATCGCGTTCGGATCCACACGCACAGCCAGCCCAAACCCGTCGAGATATTCCCGGAAGACGTCGAGGCGCTGTACGACGAACTCGAGCCAGCCATCGAGGCGGTTCGAGCGGAAGAAAGCGAGGACGGGGAAGACGAGACCGACTCCGAGGCGGCTCCCCAGTCGTAGCGGGGTCTCCAAACGCTTTTTCCGACGCCGGACGAGGGTGTACTATGAGCGACCCCGACGACCTTCTCTGGCGCTCCGAGGCCGCGAAACGCACGCTCGAGATCCGAGCCGAATTCCTCGAGTCCAGATCGAGCACGTCTCGTTCGATCGACGCTATCGCCGGCTCCCGTCTCGCCGAGCGGATCGACGCACCTGCTGACAAACCCGCAACCGACCGCGCGACGATGGACGGCTACGCGTTCGCGACGGCCGACGAGGGGCCGCTCGACGTGGTCTCGAACTCGAGCTATCCCGAGTCGGATCGGCCAGAGATTGTGCGAGGGGAGGCGATCGAAATCGCGACGGGCGCACCGCTTCCCGAGCGGGCGGATACGGTCGTCAAACGGGAAGACGTGGTCGTCGAGAACGGACGGATCGAGGCCCCGTCGCTCTCGGCGGGCACGTACGTCTACGAGCGCGGGTCGAACCTCGCGGCGGGCGACCGACTCTACGAGCGCGGGGACCGGCTCTCGGCGCTGGACGCCGTGTTGCTCCGCGATATCGGCTTCGAGACCGTCGAGGTACTCGAGCCGTTCTCCGTCGGGGTCCTCGCGACCGGCACCGAGATCCACGAGGGAAGCCACACCGATCTCGACTCGCCGATGCTGCAGAACCTCGTCCGCTCATGGGGTCACGATCCGGTCTACGAGGGATCGGTGCCCGACGAGGGAGACCGCGTCGCACGGCGGATCTCCGAACTCGCGCGCGAACACGACGTCGTCGTAACCACCGGCGGCACCAGCGTCGGCCCGAAGGACTACGTCGTCGACGCGCTCTCGAGTCTCGGGACGGTCGAATTTCATCGCGTCCGAATTCGCCCCGGCAAGCCCATCGCCGTCGCTCGGTTGCCCGACCATGACGCGCTGGCCGTCGCGATTCCGGGGAAACCGATCGGCGCGTACGTCAGCGCGACGCTCGTCGCCCGAGTGCTGTTCACCGGCGAGGAGGCCCTGCCGACGATAGAGCGGGAGTTCACTCACGACCTCGGACTCGGTCCCGAGGGATTCGAGTACGCGATTCCGGTCACCCTCGAGGGCGGGGCGGCAACACCGCTCGGGCACGTCGACTCCCCGCTCGAGGTCTACGAGGACACGTTCGACCCGAGCGTGCTCTCCTCGAGCACGCGGGCGGCGGCGGCCGACGGGTTCGTCTTGACGACGAGCGATATCGTGGCCGGCGAACGGGTATCGGTGGTTCGAACGCCCACGCTCGAGTAGCCGCGAGCGATCGTCGGCGACAGTCGAGTCGGTCGGGTCCCAAACGGTCACACGGGTAACCGAGATGGTGCCCTCGAGAGAGCACCTGATAGGAAGCTTTTTGCCCGGGCCGATCAGATTGTCATGATATCACATGACTGGCAGCGATCGCATTTTAGACGGCGTGAGAGTCCTCGATCTAACGACGTTCGTCACCGGCGGCTTCTGTTCGCTGATGCTGGCGAACCAGGGCGCGGAGGTCATCAAAGTCGAACGGCCGGAAGTGGGCGACGACAACCGCCACTCCGGTCCCCCGTTCGTCGACGGCGAGTCGCCGTACTTCTGGTCGGTCAACTACGGCAAGAAGAGCGTCGAACTCGACCTGAAAAGCGACGCGGGCCGGGAAGCGCTCTACGAACTCGCGAGCGAAGCGGACGTTTTCATCCAGAACTATCGACCGGGAACCGCCGAACGACTCGATGTCGACGAGGACGCGATCCGCGCGCACAACGACGACGTCATCTACTGTGCGATTTCGGCGTTCGGCCAGACCGGCCCCTGGCGCGAGCGTCCCGGCTACGACCTGCTGATTCAGGGGATGAGCGGCATCATGAGCGTCACCGGAGAAGCCGATGGCAAACCCGTGAAAGTCGGTCTCCCGATGACTGACCTCATCACCGCGATGTGGGCCGCGTTCGGGATTTCGAACGCGCTCTACCGCCGCCAGCGAACCGGCGAGGGTGAGTACATCGATCTCGGCATGCTCGACGCGGCGCTGCCGTGGCTGACGAAACAGGCCGGCAAGGTCTTCGCCGGCGAATCGCCCTCGCGGATGGGAACCAAAGATCCCGTCCTCGCGCCGTACCAGACCTTCGAGACGGCCGACGGCCACATCAACGTCGCCTGTCTCAACCAGAAGCTCTGGAAGGGGCTGTGTACGGCCCTCGAGCGCCCGGACCTCGTCGAGGACGAACGGTTCGAGACGAACGCCGACCGCGTCGAGCACATGGGCGAACTCGAGGCGGAACTCGAGGCGACGTTCCGCGAACTGACCACCGACGAGTGGATGGTCCTCCTCGTGGAGGAGGCCGGCATTCCCGCGGGGCCGGTTTTCGAGCCCGAGGACGCGCTCTACAACGAGCAGACCGACGCGCGCGATACCGTCACGTCCATCGAGGATCCTGACCGCGGCGAGATTCCCGTCGTCGAACACCCGCTCAAGTACGACCGCTCGAGCAGCGGGTTCGAGTCGCCGCCGCCGCAGTTGGGCGAACACAACCGCAGCGTCTTCGCGACGCTCGGCTACGACGAGGACGAACTGGACGAACTCGAAGCTCGCGGCGCGTTCGGCGGGGAGTGAGCCGATGGACGTCTTCATCAGCGGCGTCGGCATGGTTCCGTTCGAGAGCGAGAGCGGCTCAAGCACGCTCGACCTCGCCGAGCGGGTCGCCTGGAGCGCACTCGAGGACGCCGCCCTCGAACCCGCCGGCGTCGAGTCGGTCCACGTCGGAAACATGGCCGCCGAGGCGTTCGATCGGCGGACGGGGATCGAGAACGCCCTCTGCGGCGCGCTCGGAATCGACGGCGCGACGGCCGACCGGATCGAGAACACCAGCGCGAGCGGCGCGAGCGCACTCCTGCGCGGCGTCGATGCGATCCGGTCGGGGCGGTCGCGGACCGCGCTCGTCGTGGGCGTCGAGACGATGTCTGCGGTCGACCGGGAGGTCTCGACAGACGTCATCAGCAGCCTCGTCCACGACCGCGAGTACCAGCAGGGGATCACCCTGCCCTCGTTCGCCGGACTGGCGGCCGACGCCTACCTCGAGCGCTACGACGCCGATCGCGCAGGGCTCGCGGCGGTCGCAGTCAAGAACCACCGAAACGCTGCCGCGAACCCCTACGCGCAGTTCCGAAAGGAGATCACGATCGAGGAAGCCCTTGAGTCGCCGCCCGTCGCGGAGCCCCTTCGACTGTACGATTGCTGTCCGACGAGCGACGGGGCCGCCGCCGTCGTGCTCTCGGCCGAGGACGGCGACGTTCGGGTGTCCGGAATCGAGAGCGCGACCGGCACGCACGCCGTCGCGGAGCGGCCGGACCCCCTCGAGATCGAGAGCGTCTCTCGCGCCGGTTCCCGCGCTATGACGAGGGCCGGCGTCGCCCACGAGGACGTCGACGTCGCGTGTATCCACGACGCGTTCACGATCCTCGAGTTGCTCGAACTCGAGGAGCTCGGCTTCTACGACGCCGGTGAAGCCTGGAAGGCGACGATGGCCGGCGAAACGGATCGCGACGGCGTATTACCGGTCAATCCCGGCGGCGGGCTCAAGGCCCGCGGCCACCCCCTCGGCGCGACCGGTATTTCACAGGTGATCGAACTGGTCTGGCAACTCCGTGGCGACGCGCCCGGAGCGGATCGCCAGCTCGAGGGTCCCGAAACCGGGCTCGCGATCAACGTCGCTGGCTTCGGCAACAATTCGATCTGTACGATCGTGGAGCGCGCATGACCGAAACGAAATCCCCCCTCGCGGATGGCGAAAACATCGACCGAGCGTTCAAATGTACCGCGTGCTCGAACCACTGGTATTACACGCGGGCTCGCTGTGCCGAGTGCGGATCGACGTCGTTCGAGACGTATTCGCTCGGTACCGGGCGGGTGGTGGCGACGACGACCGTCCACGCCACGCCGCCGGGCGTCAGAGCGCCGAACCGGCTCGGACTGATCCAGTTCGACGACGATATCCGACTCGTCGCGCAGGTAGACGGCCCCGAGATTTCGGCCGGCGATTCGGTCGAGTTCGGCGACATCACCACGCTTCGATCCGGTGATTCACCCAGTGCCGGCCCGAGGGTCCGTCTCGAGTAGCAGGCGATCGTCGCGTCTCTCGCTCGTCGTTTGTTCCAATAGTGTCCGTACTGTCCAAGTGTCGTTCTGACGCTGATCTGACCTTCACTCATGAGGTGTGGGTGTGGTCAATCTACACCTCGAGCGATGAAACTGCTTTTGTTAGGTTTTCACCGAAAAAATAAATCCAGAACGTAATCAAACCAAGAGAATAAACTCGGATAACCGTGCCTGTCGGCGAAAAACGTAGATTGGGGTAATAAAGCTTTTCAGTTGGTTGTACGGGAACGTAGCGATCGGATCGGTGTCTCGTCGTTCGAAGACTGCGACAAAGAGAATTAGCTATGACTCGAGGTTAATTGTATCGAACACCCAAGACGGCTGTCGTTACTTTCGATATCACTGGCAGGCGTAGCCGTCCTCCGTGCGCTGTGCGAGATCTTGGTGTACGAGTGAG
Source organism: Halostagnicola kamekurae (assembly GCF_900116205.1). Lineage (NCBI taxonomy): Archaea > Methanobacteriati > Methanobacteriota > Halobacteria > Halobacteriales > Natrialbaceae > Halostagnicola > Halostagnicola kamekurae. Next base: position 315,904 of record NZ_FOZS01000003.1, read on the forward strand.
GTCAGAATCGGCAGTAGCGTCAGTTTCGGCAGGTCTAGCATCCGCTGGAGTTCAGTTGTCGTCGCCTCCTCTGTCACGAGGAGTGCCAGATAAACGAGTTTGGCCTTGGAGGATTCGAGCTCAGATACTCCTGTGAACGCCTGTTTGGGAACCGCTCTGTCGTGTGAAGCCGTAGACATCGTATCCAGCAAAATTGGCAACGGGTTGGTACATAAATCCACATTGACGTCCGTGTACACAATTCACGGTAGGTAGTACCAGGGAATATTCCTCGGTGCTATCCACGACAGTACCAACGGAGCGATGGATCGCAGAACCGCGCCGGTGTGAATAGGGCGACAACGGAAACGCCGCTCTGGTCTGGAACCGACACAGCAGTCATCGAGGATGCTGTCCCGCAGTGGCACGCTCCGTGATATCCTCGCTGTCTCTCAGTATCCCAGTGCTCGAATATCATTAGAACTATTTTTCCTAATACTTTCTACCTCGAGCTCTTTTTCTATCAATACTCGAGAAACAACCTCGTTCCGCGCTATCTTTCGAATAATAGTATAAAATAAAACTATTAGTCTTACTATCAGTGCAGGTTCTGGCTATAACTAAACAAAATAAAAACTGGGATGATTTGCGTTCGATGTCGCTGCATTCCCATATTTCTACTGACTCGCTGTTAGTCGATGCGTACTGCATACGACGGAATGTCCATCTGAACGGAGCGCACCGATTCGAATTAGAGCCCTGTCGAATCTCCTTCTTGGCCGATACTCCCAGAACGAGCCATCGGGAATGTACTTTTAATTTCAATCCGTTCACTCTTCTCGCTCCGAACGCTTCTACAGACCGAACCGCTTGAACCGTACTCGAGACCGTTCGCTTCCGCAGGGTTCGAGGTGACTCGAGTTCACTTTGACCGTGCTCGAACTCGAGTCCCGGTAACCGAATTCTACCCGCGAAAAAATCCGCGGCCGCCGTCTCTTCGCCTCAGTACGACGTGAACCGGTTTCGACTGGCGCCTCACTCCGAAACGACGCGGTTTCTGAGCGTCCCGATCCCCTCGATTTCGGCCTCACAGACCTGGCCCGGCTCGAGCAGATCCGCGGGTTCCCGGAAGATACCGACGCCGCCGGGCGTGCCCGTCGAGACGACGTCACCGGGCTCGAGCGTCATGTTCGCGCTGATAGACGCGATCAGTTCCGGCACGTCGAAGATGAATTGCTCGGTGTTCGAGGACTGTTTGGTCTCCCCGTCAACCCGCAGCGCGACGTCGACGGCGTTCGGATCGAACTCGGATCCAGTAACGAGCGTCGGTCCCATCGGCGAGAAGGTGTCGTAACTCTTGCCTCTGAAGAACTGGCCGTCAGAGAACTGCGCCGTTCGACCGCTCACGTCGTTGAGGACCGTGTAGCCGGCGACGTAGTCGTCGACCTCCGACTCCTCGAGGTGTTTGGCCCGTCGGCCCATCACGACGGCGAGTTCGACCTCGTAGTCGACCTCTCAGTCGGACCCACCCGCGTGGCTTTTGGGCAACCAGATACGGCTTTGGGCGGTTGAAGGATCCGACAGCTGTGTACGGGTGTTGACCGTTACTCGCGATCACGAGGACTCAACCGTTCCGAAATAGTACCAGAATTTTTCATTAACTGCAAACTACCGGGAGCAGTATTCCCGGATAGAAATGTAACGAAGTGTATGATAATTCGGTATTACCGCGGGGAAGAACACAACCGTTCCGTCTCGATCACAGGCATCCACTCAGGAGACAATCTCCGAGAGCTTCCGAACGGTCAGGACGGGAACCGGTGCCGTACGCAAGACTCGATCCGTCACGCTGCCGAGAAACGTCGGGTCGATGCCGCTTCGGCCATGCGTTCCCATGACGATCAGATCTATCGGCTCGGTTTCCGCGTACGTCGTGATTTCACGGTAAATCGTTCCCGTTGCGATCGCAGTCCGTACGTCGAGGTCGCCGTCCGCGACCCGCTCGGCCGCTTTCGCGAGCCCCGCTCGAGTGCGTTTCTCGAGCCGGTCTACGAGATCGTCCTCGTCCGACTCCATACCGTAGTTTTCGTCGGGGACGACCGACAGCAGATGGACTGTCGCGCCCGTTTCGGCAGCAATTTCGACACCTCGGTCGAGCGCCGCGGCTGCGTGCTCGCTGCCGTCGGTCGGGACGAGTACGTGCTCGTAGGGGTACCGCTTTCGAATGTCGTCGCTGGCGCGAACCACTAGTACGGGAACGGTCGCCGCGTGCACGACGGCCTCGGTCACGCGCCCCAGATCGACGCGTTTGACCGATTGGTGTCCGTGCGCTCCCATGACAATCAGCTCGATATCGTGGTCCGCTGCGTACTCGAGGATTCGATCTCGCGGAGTGCCGGACCGGACAACCGTACGCGCGGACCGTCCCCACTCGGCGACCTCTTCCCGTACGGCGTCCAGAATCCGGTCGGTCTCTCGAGACCGCGTGTCGCTCGAACGCTCGGCGCTCGAGTTCGAGTCGGTCTCTGGCTCGACGACCAGCACGTGAAGCGTCGTGTTAGTCGACGTGAGTCGAATCGCGAGTCTGAGAGCCGCGTTGGCGGGCCCGCCCCCCATCGGTCGGAACGAGTATCTGATCGGCCATACCGCGTAATTCGTGGTGCACGGATTTACAATTGTGCGCCCGCGGCGTTTGTTGGTGTCCCGCTCGAGTTGTCGGAGGCGTGGTCTGGAGCGATACGATACTTCGATGTTTCATATCTTACGCCCAGACTATTGTAAGGAAATCGTAACTGTCGCGGTCCGTTATCAGACGTTCGTCGGTGGGTAGAACACACGACTGTACAGACCGTTTTCCGACTGGTGTCTGTCATACTCTTTGCTCTGCTAGAAACTGCAGAACCTGTATACGAGCAAATTATATTGTATAAAAACTACAATATAGAAAAATACTATAAAACAAAATTTATGGAATTATAGGGGATTGAAGTAGTCGTAGGTAATCTAATTAACAAAAAACGCCCCAGATAAATGGTAAATAGCCGATATATGTCCTTCTATCTGTATTTTTAACCCTCCTTATCTTGAGTCACATTCTATCGTCCGATATTCGACGATATACCGGTCTAAAGTTCCTCTTATCTATGATGGCCTGAGAACTCCCCAAACAATATTGTATAGATAGTACACAATAGATGTAGGTGTTATATGATAGAATTCCTGCCATTGCTATCCTATAGGGGTACTTAGATTAGTATATGTTGTTCGTTACTCTTCGAGCACCCCTGTTGCTAACCCCCATCGAAAACCGGTACTCGTCGCTCTCGCTTCTCAAGCCGCCGCAGTGGTCGAGAATCGAGTTCCGGGAGGGTAGGCACGTATCTTTTTCGGCACGCACTCCGGATAGTCCAGTATGAACGATTTGTCCGATGAGGAGGTCCTCGTCTGGCTCGTCGAACGAACGTATTCCGACGACGAACAGAACCTGATCATCCTCGCGTACGCGACGCCGGACGGTAAACGGTATTACCGAAAGGAACGCGCGCTGACGTCGTTCACCGACGTCCGCGATACGACCGCAGCGGTGCGCGCCGACCCTGCGAACCTCGGTTCGGTCGACGACTCGAGCGTCCGAGAGCAGTACGCTGCTGAGGCCAGTCGAATGCGAGAGAGCCACGATCCAGACGATCTAATTTGACCGGCCGCCACGGGAAACGACTCGAGGGCTGCCCTCGTTCGTCTTTCGACGCCAACGGGGGCGAGTACCGGCGGCTGGAGGACGGGCCGACGAGCGTTCAACCGGCGCTCTCTCGGAGCCGCCAGCCCCGCAGATACGAGACGCAGATCCCCCCTGCGATCGCACTGAACGGGAGGGTGAGCGTCCGGACGAGAAGGACCGCCGCCGTCGCGACCGCACCCGGGACGCCGGTGACGACCACAAGCGCCCCGCCGAGCAACAGATCGTACGCGCCGAGGCTCCCCGGAATCGGCACGACGCTCGCGATCTGTGGCAGCGGGATGATGACGAGTATCGGGAGGAACACGCTGTCTGCACCCAACCCGACGAACGCGACCCAGAGCGCGGACGCGGTCAATAACTGTTCTACAACCGCGCCGACCCCGATGAGTGCGAGCAATCCGGGTCGCTCTCGAAACCCGACGATCCGGTGCCAGTATCGTTCGACTCCGGTCGCGACGAACTCGCGACCGTAGGGCTGGTCCCGATAGAGTCCGGACACTCGAGCGACGAGCGGCGTGAGGACGACGACGAGCCCCTTCGAGAGCGACGCTCGAGACCAGAGGATGACGCCCCCGAAGACCACCAGCCCGACGATCGAACCGCCGAGCGTGAGCAGGATCGGCGTCGCGTTCGGCACGTCGACGAGCAAGAACAGTCCGAGCACCGCGGAGAGGAGCACCTGCGTTGCGGATTTGATGTATTTGGCCGTCGATCGAACGCCGAGCGCCTCGGCGTAGCCCGTCTCCGTTTCGACGCTGAAAAACCGCGCCATGATCGGCTCCGAACTCACCGGCCCCGCCGGACTGAGCGTATCGAAGAAGTCGCCGGCGAGCGCGAACTGGACGCTCTTGGGCCAGGAAATCCCGTCGCCGAGTGGTTCGATCGACGCCCAGACGCCGATGCCGTCGGCGACCCCCTCGAGCATGACGAGCAGAGCGACGAGGCCGAGCGTCAACGGCCCGATAGTGGTCATCCGGGCGAGAACCGTCTCCGCCCCCACGGAGTAGAGATAGCCCGCCAGGATAGCACCGCCGGCGCAGACTCCCAGGAGAAATCGAACCGAGCGCCGCACGGGGTTAGTCCTCCTCGAGCGGCCGATCCGATGATCCGGATTCGGCGCGGTGGATACCGCTCGCCACTGCGCGTATTCGCTGTCCAGCGGCCCGTCGCTCGATCGTCCCCTGCATTACAACCACGAACGAACGGGCGTTAGCAGGGAGTGGAGGTTAACTTTTTGTTCTCAGCGAACCGCGTCCCGATTTCGTCGGTCCCGCCGCGCTCGTCACTCGAGTCTCGCGATCAGGAGGAACGTCTCCGGACGAACGGCTTCGTGCTCGACGTCGAAGCCGGCCGTCCGAAGGGCAGCGGCCGCTTCGTCGGCGCTGTATCGCTCCTCGAGAGGCGGGCCGTCCGCCCCGGTTCCCGTCGCCGTCCAGTCGACGACGAGTCGGCCGCCGGACCGGAGGACCCGTCGAATCTCGGCGAGCGCCTCGTCGCTCGCGAACTCGTGGTACGTCATCGTCGAGAACGCGGCATCGACCGCGCCGTCCTCGAGGGGCAGGTCGCTCACGTTGCTGGTCACGAGGTCGACGGTTTCGGGGACGCCTTTCTCCCGGTAGTACTCGTGCATCTCCGCTTGCACGTCGACCGCGTAGACGTGATCGGCGTGCGGCGCCACGTCGTCCGTGAAGAACCCGGTTCCGCTGCCGAGGTCGGCAACGGTGTCGTCCGGCGAGAGCGAGAGCGCCCACAGCAGTTCTTCGGCCGAGAGGAATCGGTATCGTCGGCCGGCCGTTTCGAGCGTCTCCGCGCGTTCGACGTCGAACGTGTGATAGCCCACGGTCAGCACCCCTCGAGACGTCCACTGTCGCCGTCGCTGTTTGTCGTGATCGTTCGCCTCACCGTTGTAGACGAAGATGTCTCGAGGCGAAATAGCGGCTGGCCGTTCGAACCGGACTGGCGACAATAGTGTGAAAGCGGCATATGTGCGGTACCATGTCCGCTCGAAAATCACTTCCGGCTACCGCCGCCCACTCGAGACCGTCGTTTCTCTCACGGGCAATCCGCTGATTCGTGTATCAGGAATCGAACGCAAGTACGCTCCCTTTCATCGGTATTTCGTCCTCCGGCTAGATGCGCTTTCTCGAATAGAGGAGCATGAAGATAGAACGATTACTGTCCTATGACAAATTCTGGGGATACGGCGAGGAAAATTAGCAAACTAGACAAGACAAAAATGCCTGTTATACGGAGTATACCGGCTGTTCGACGCTGATCCGTTGGAAGAGATTCGGCGATACCGGACAGAGCAGTCCCTGCTATCATGAAAAACAGCCACCGTCCCGAGGAAGATCCACCGACGATCTTCGAGTATACCAGGAGGCCCGAAAAAACGAGTGTACTACCAAACATTAGTGCTGCATGGTGGCGGCCAGATGGCTCAGTGAATAAGGATTCTTTGACATTGGAGAGCATGAAATGACATCTTATCTCGAGGTACAAATAGCGTTGGTAGAATCGCTGTCATAGCGTCGACGATCACCGGAAAACGGTGTCGACGTGAATTCGCCGCCACGAACGACCTGTTGGCAGATTCTGGTCGCAGCCCGAGGACGTCTCTCCCACCGGACCGGTGCAATCTGGTGGTGGGCGAGAGCTGGATATCAGTACGCGAGCCGCTGTCCACTGCCTCGAGGCTGGGAGCCGAAAATCCGTGAATCACCGCTTTCTGCGGGCATTCCCACTTAGTGGGGATCGGCGGTACCGTCTATACGAATTCGGCGTCTCGGTGTAAGTACCCGTGGGCGACGATGCCCTCCATCACCCCAACCCATCCCCAGTCAGCCTTCATCTCCACCCCCTCGTCCAACAGGCATCCCCCGGAATCCCACGGGCTTTTTACACTTCGAACGCTGCAGGCATTGAGTGCCCACTCCGAACGCCTTCTCGCGAGACGCGTCTGCAGTCACAGCTTGAGTATCAGTGAAACATCGTACACGACGAGTGTGAGCGGAATCGCGTACAAGAGGACGATGGCGAGAAAGCCACTCGCCATGATTACCGGATTGCTGCCTCCTATGCCCGTCTGGAGGAAGACGAGTACGACGAACCAGAGCACGACCAGTCCCGTGATCGATGGTTTTCCATTACTCGAGCAGAAATACGTGTCAGATTATACGAAAACGTTTCGATCGACTGGGGGGTCAGCGTTGGGTTCTAGCGTCTCAATGCAAAACGGGCGACCTCGAGTTGACTGAGGTCGGCGGCATGCCGGTTCCGACGCACGAAGCGTACAGAGTCCTGCTCAGAACCGACGCTCGCGTTCCCGGTTTCGTCCAGTCTCTCAAGCAACGAGAGATTTGCGGATTCGCGCCGCGGTCGACCAGTCTCGTTTACCCGATGACAAATATTTGAACTTCAGTCGGTTCGCCATTGGTTCTACCCTCGGATTCAGGAGTATCGGTTCTATTGCCAGCTGCAAGCGATGTTACTGTGACCCCTCCGACCACCAGAGGCAGTTGAGTCTATCTCCCGGCGTGTCCCAGTATTCGATCTGCGACTCGAGCAAATCGGTATTGACTCCGGTAAATCAGTGTTACTATTTCCCACGACAGCGGCCGAGAGACATTCATGATCGGCAACAGCCGATTGAGACCGGGAATTGGAGGGAACAGCCGTCGTCGTTATGCGACCGGTCGACGACGCATCTCGCGGAGACATGAGCAAACACAGTGACGATCGAGCTGCGTCCGATCCCGAACCGGTGGTACCGAACGATCGATGGCCGATCACGCGACGGCGGATCCTACAGGCGAGCGCGGTCGCGGGTGGTCTCGTCGCCCTCGGCGATACCGGTCTCGCACAGGAGACCCAGACGATCGAACTCGGCGGCGAGGTCAGCGGCTGGCAGGGGGTCGCTCCGTCCGAAATCGAGGGCGAAACCAATCCGACGCTCGAGCTCGAGGCGGGCACGACCTACGAGGTAATCTGGGAAAACCTCGACGGATTACCACACAACTTCGTCATCGTCGACGACGAGGGCACCGAACTCGAGCGAACTGACCTCCTGAGCGAGCAGGGGGCCACCCAGACCCTCGAGTTCGAAGCCTCGAGCGAGATGGCCGAATACTACTGTGAGCCCCACTCGGCGACGATGCGCGGGGAGATTTCGGTCGGCGATGAAGCCGAGGACACCGAAGAAGAGACGGCGGGTGGCGAGGCGACGCCGTTCTTCGAACCCGGCGTCGAAATCGGCCTGCAGACCGTCGCCGACGGGATGACCGCACCGACCGACTTCGACGCCCCCTCGGACGGCGACGAGCGCTATTACATCGCGGATCAACCCGGCCAGATCTGGCTCGTCGAGGGCGGTGAGCGCCAGAGCGAGCCGTTTCTCGATATCAGCGACCGACTCGTCGAACTCGGAACGTTCGCGGGCGAGTACGCCGATCCGAATCAGGCCTACGACGAACGCGGACTGCTCGGCATCGAGTTCCACCCCTCGTTCGCCGAGAACGGGCGCTTTTTCGTCCACTACAGCGCGCCGCCGAACGACGAGACGCCGGAGGGCTGGAGCCACGTCGAAGTCGTCTCCGAGTTCCGGGCCGATCCACCAGACTCGAGTCAGGCAGACCCCGACTCCGAGCGCGTTCTGATGGAGTTCCAGAAGCCACAGTACAACCACGACGCCGGGCCGATGGCGTTTGGTCCGGACGGGTACCTCTACGTCCCGATGGGTGACGGCGGCGGCGCGAACGACGACATGGAAGGGCACGTCGAGGACTGGTACGACGAGAACGCCGGCGGAAACGGCCAGGATGTCAGCGAAAACTTACTCGGCGGGGTTCACCGGATCGACGTCGACTGGGTGTGCGAGGACAGACCGTACGCCATCCCGGAGGACAACCCGCTGGTCGACGTCGAAGATGCCCTCCCCGAGTACTACGCCTGGGGACTCCGAAACCCCTTCGGCATCTCCTTCGACAGCGAGGGCCGACTGTTCGTCTCCGACGCGGGCCAGAACCTCTACGAGGAAGCGAACATCGTGGAAGCGGGGGGCAACTACGGCTGGAACGTCAAGGAGGGAACCCACTGCTTTAGCACCGAGAGCCCGAGCGACCCACCCGAGGACTGTCCGGATACGGCCCCCGACGAACCGCCGTACAACGGTCAGGAGCTACAGGACCCGATCGTCGAATATCCGCACGTCTATCAGGGACAGTCGGTCGGCATCACCATTATCGGCGGCCACGTCTACGAGAGCGATCTGATTCCGGATCTGGACGGCCAGTACGTCTTCGGCGACTGGACCTCGGACCCCGCCCGAGAGGAGCCCGCAGGGCGTATTCTTGCTGCCGCCGAACCCGGATCGGAAACCGCAGCAGGCGACGAGGCGACGACTGACACGGCTAACGGAGCGTCGGACAATGCGACCAACGAGGAACCAAATAACACGACTAGCGACGAGACGGCTGACGGGACTGAAGACGGCGGCGAGCAGACGAACGAGGTCGTCCCTCGAGACGAACTCTGGGAGATGACGGAGTTGCAGATCGCCGGTACCGAGGGCGGCTCGTTCCCCTATTTCGTCCGGCAGTTCGGCCAGGACGACGAGGGCAACGTGTTCGTCCTCGCCAATCGGGAGGGCGTCCCGGAGGGCGATACGGGCGTCGTGATGGAGTTCGTCCCGCCGGAAGAGGGCGAGGAACTCTCGATCCCGGACGCGAGCGAGGACGACCAAACCGGTACCGACGAGCAAGAACCGACGAACGAGTCAACGACGAACGAATCGGAGACGAACGAGACGCTCGACGACGCCCAGGATGACATCATCGAGGGCAACGAAAGCGACGGGAACGCTTCGACGAACGATTCGGCGCTCGAGAACTCGAGCGAATAACGATCCAGCGAACGGTTTCAGCGGTCCGACCCTCTTTTCTGGTGCTGTCTGTTCCACTCCGTACGCGACGTACCTACCCGGGAAACGGGACCGAAACGAACACCTGGAGATCGATCGAGAGCCGAACTCGCTTGACCGATGTCGAGAGACTGATTCGAACGACCTGCCGTCCGCATCGGGTGTATGGCCCACTTCTGCAAGAGTCGCGCTCGGATATTGTGTACACGAACTGACGACGAAACAGCAAAACACAAGATTCCTATGAGTGACCGGTGTTTGTTCGGACGTCGAACGACGCCACCCGAGCCAGCGATCAGGAAGGCACAACTTCAGGCCCCCGTGGGCCGTCGGGACACGACGAGATCCACACGCACGAAACCACATGCTAACGACAGTATCAGTACTCGCGTTCGAGGCCCCGATCGCCGCCGTGTTCGGCGGATTCGAATCGCTCGTTAAATCGGCGACAGGATGGTTCGGGATGGTGATTATCTTCGTCTACTCGTTTTTGATCGCGTTCGCGCTTCCGGGTCCGAGCGAGGTCGTTCTGGCCGCGCCGCTGGATCTCGGACTCCCCACGTGGGCTCACTTCTCGAGTATCATGCTCGTGAGTGCGACGGGCAAGGCCGTCGGCAGCGTCCTCGCCTTTCACATCGGACAGGAAGTCGTCAGTTCGGGGCCGATCACTCGATGGTTGCGAAACTCCCGGTGGGATGTCCTCGAGTGGTCGGAGAATCGCTCCGTGCAACTCGCACAGAAATACGGATACGCCGGCCTCGCGATGGCTCTCTCGGTCCCGTTTTTCCCCGATACGATTTCGATATACGCGTTTGCCGTCTTAGAGCGCAATTACACGAGATTCGCCATCGCAACTTTCCTCGGAAGCTTGGGCCGGCTGGTAGTGACGATCGGGTTTTTTGGCGTAGTGGCAGCGTTACTGTAGTTTCCCTTCCCCGCTTGTGACCGCCTCGATCTCTTGAGACGGGTGTTACAATTTCGACTGGAACTACTTCTACAGTCGGAGCAGGTTGAGTTCCCTCGGGATCGTCCGAAAGACGAAGTCTTTCGGGATCAAGCGAACCCTTTGGGTTCGCGGACCTCGCGGGATCTCCGATCCCGCTTAGTGACGAGACGCCTTTGGCGTCTCGAACCACTTGGCCCTGAGGTTTACAGATAAGCAAGGCGAGTGACTCGGAGCTTGCATCCGGAGACGATCAAAATAACATATAAAAATACACTAGTACTGTAGTCTTCGAATCGTACTCTGTTGGCTATTACCTACAAATATGGCTAAAAGAGGCCTAGAATGACCCAAACACATATATTCAATAAATACAGGTGATATATTTGGGGGCGACATTGAATGGAAAACACACCACTTTTCGAGGAAAGCACCATCATAGAGATGCTTGCAAATTCACGCCGACGGATATTTTTAGAAGCACTCGCATCCTATGACGATCCGGTTCCACTGAATCAGCTAGTAACTGATATAATGCGCCTCGAGGATGAGGAGTGGGACGATTCGAGTAAATACCGCAACAGCGTTCGTGTCTCACTTCGACAGAACCACCTCGAAGTCCTCGAAGCGAACGGACTTATTACGTACGATACGGCGGCAGATCGGATAATCCACGGCGAGGAGTTTCACCGGGTGGAAACCGTTTTACGTTCCCTCGAGGGAGCGACATCGATGGATCGATCTTCGACGGATCGATCTGATTCCTCACATGAGTTCGTTTATTCCGAAAGGACCGATTCAGAGAGCCAGAGTACCACGGACGAGCCTGCGCTTTCGGAGGGGTCCCCTCAGAGTGACGGCCTTCGTTTTTCGAACCGATTGCTGCTGATTCTTTGTTGTGCTCTTACAGCGACAATTGTTGTATTACTGTTATATATACTAATATAACTGGTGTTTTTAATATTCGACCCCTGCCACTATCTATAGCAGGCCACACGCCCATCAGCGGCGGGTTCGCCCGCGTGCTTTCCTAAAGCTGGTTTGACGAAGTCACGGAGATTGACTTTAATTTCCTCGGATTCACCCTTCTAACACGATGATCTCAACTGATTCGCCGCTATTCACGAGGGTAGTTTCTACACGCTGAAGCAGAGACCGACGACTAGATCAGACCGTTCAGCTTCGCATGAAACCAGCTCAGACGAAATACAGGAGAAAACCCACGGCTTTACAGTAGTTCCTTCGAATCAGCATCTACTGTTTGGCGGTGGGTCGCTCAATGGACGACGAGTCGTCTGAAGGGTTTTGATACCCATGCACTAGACGGGTTCCTACGTATCCGCATAGGATGCCAACCGCCACCAATGGTACACAACAACCGCGTATCCCGACGGCGACTGCTTACGGTAACAGGTGCTGCGATGTCCACCGCGTTGGTCGCGGGCTGCGGTGGTGGCGGCGGCAACGGTGGTAACGGCGGTAACGGGGGCGGTGGCGTCGAAATAGAACCCGGCACGCAGATCGAGTTCGATGGACAGACCGCCGCGTGGCTCGGTATCGCACCTGACTCGATAGCGGACATGGAGAATCCAACACTCATCCTTCAGGAGGGAGAGTCATACGAAATCGGCTGGACGACCGGTGACGGCGCCGAGCACAACATCGAAATCCGGAACGAAAACGACGAAGTAGTCGGCGATCTTGCGACGGAAGTCGTCACCGAACCCGAAGATCAGTGGCTCGAGTTCGACGCCAGTAGCGAGATGGCCACGTACATCTGTGAGGTCCATCCGACATCGATGGTTGGCGACATACAGGTCGAGTGATGGCGAGATCGCCACACGGCTTCGCGACGCTTCGGGAGAGAGTTCGGCGAGGCGTAGTTTCGCGAGCGCGGCCGACCGGATCAGTCGGTCGTGTGTATTCATAGCCGGGGACCGGCAGTCGTTCGTTGCGGCGGGGAGACGATCGTCGTCCCCGGCCGATCGAGCGGCTATCCCCAGATTGACGCGTTCCCCACGCAGTAGAACAACCCCACCCAGCCGAGAAAGAGTCCCGCAATTACGAGCAGAAAATTGTCGAAACAGGTTCCGACGATAGCACAATATCCGATACCGAACGTTAGCAGGATCAACGGATTCCCCATCAGAACGTGACACTGTCTCGTGACTTTCGGTTCCATGCGCCGTCGTATCACGAACGGCATAAATACCTATGTCAAATGAACGTGGTTTTCACCGGCGGGAGAACCTATCGTCGCAGTACGTCCAACAGACCGTGATAGCAGCGATTGGCTCTGTTGGTCCCTCTCCGGAGAAATTCCACGCGACCATTTCGGCCTCGGTTGCCGTGTTCGGTTTATGCCAGTCGGGACCGTACCTCGAGTCGAGATGATCGTCGACGAACTCGATACGTACGGGGTCGAACGGATGGACGACGAAGCGATCGAGCGGTTTCTCGCGATTCAGCACGTGGGGATTCTCGGCCTCGCTACGTCGGGCGCACCGTATCTCTTGCCGATGTCGTTCGGATACGACGGGGGAACGTCCCTCTACTTCTCATTTTTCGCAGGGAGCGAGAGTCGAAAATCGGATCTTGCCGACCGTTCAGATACGTGTAGCTTTCTCGTCTACAACGCCGAAACGATGTTTCACTGGCGAAGTGTCTTTCTCGAGGGAACGATTCGACGGCTTTCTGAGGCGGAATCGACAGCACTCACAGAGACACAGATCCCCGCGTGGCAGCCGGAACTGTTCCAGACGGCGGACGATCGGGATGAGACGAAGCTGTACGAACTCGAGGTCGCGGAGTGGACCGGGATCAGACACGCCGTTCGACCGCCGATGTATTACGAGCGGGTGGATCGAAATAGCACTGATGGAACCAATTGATCCCTCCCTCGCGGGCGCTGAAGTGCGCTCAGGGCACGAGCGATATTCGTTGATCGTCCTGCTCAGCCCAGTCTAGCCTTTCAGACGGAAAACGCCATCTGGACGTCCCACGCGATAATCGGGTTTCGGCGTTCTCGTCTACGGACGGTTCGACCCCGTGGGGCTCTCATCTCAACTATCTCAAAGGGACGACCGCCGTCGTGGACGGGACCATCGGCTACGTTCTCGGGGACGTCCTCGGTGCGTTGCCTGACTTGCTCTTCCCGTCGCGGCGGGGAATTTCATCTACATCACCAACTCCGATTTGATTCCCGAAAGCAAAAGTGGACGTAACGTGGTTCGATCCAGTCTCTACTTCTCGTGTTCTTTGTTGGTATCGCCTTCATGCTCGGAGTGCGGTTGGTACATCGTATGCTCGGCTAATTGCAGCAGTTTTTCTCGCTGGCCCGTACCAAACCGAACTCGTACTGTCAATAACGGAGATAATCTATGATCCAGAGCGCCAACTCGTGGAACCGACCGAGCAATTCGGTCAGGCGCAGCCGACCCTGTCTACGACCCTTGATGCCGATCCCTCGGTTGATTCGGATGACTACGTCCGCTGGGAGCGTAGATCTGCTTTCGAAGGGGATCGCCCTCGCGAGTGACCGCGATTGGGGTCGTCGTGCCGTTCGGAAATATCTGCGCTCTGGACAGCCGCATGTGCACGGCATACAGTCAACACCCTCGCCGTTGTAAGTCGAGGTCGAATGTCACCTAACACTTGTCCACAGTACGAGGTCGTCGTCGTTGGCGGCGGACCCGCCGGCCTGACCACCGCACTGTACACCACGCGTCTGGGCCACCAAACCGCCGTATTCGAGGGCGAGGGCGGCCGTCACGCGGCGGTCAACCACGTACACAATGTGTTGGGAATCTCACCGGACATCTCCGGTCGAGAACTTGCTTCCCATGCGCTCGAGCAGGTCGAAACGTATGGCGGAGATATCTACCTGGATATCGTCGAGAACATTGACACTGTCGAGGGCGACTACCCCTTCCGTCTCGAGGCCGCCCACGCGACGGTCGAATCGAAACGAGTCGTGCTAGCGACCGGGTTTCGCGATCACAGCCCCGATGTACCGGGGCTTCGAGAGTTCACCGGCCGCGGGTTGTACTACTGTCTACACTGTGATGCGTACGCACTCGGCGATGGCTCGGTGTACGTCCTCGGCCACGACGACGATGCGGCACACGCCGCGATGACGATGCTCAACTTCACCGAGGATGTCGACCTCCTGCTCGACGGACGTGACCCTCAGTGGGACGACGATACAGACGAACAGCTACGCGCTCACCCGATCGAGCGCGTCGAACCGAAGGTCGTCGAAACGTACACCGCCGACACGGACGATGACCGATTCGGCGGACTCACCTTCACTGACGGGACGGCTCGCGACTACCTCGGCGGGTTCGCGATGTACGGAATGACGTACAACACTCCGCTCGCCGAATCACTCGAGTGTGACCTGACGGACGACGGGGCAATCGACGTCGACGAGCGTCGCGAGACGAGCGTCGAGGGGGTGTACGCAGTGGGAGACGTTACTCACGGCCAAAATCAGACCCCGATCGCGATCGGCGACGGTGCGTATGCCGGGATCTCGATCCATAAGGATATACGACGGTTTCCGCTGTCTCTCGAGACGATCGACTCACTGAATGCCCCCGAATCAGGCACCTCGGACTCCCCGGTTACTGCCCCCGGAACCGGTCCCGAGCTTCGGGCGCGGATGCGACGAATGCAGGATCGAACGACCAACCCGGGCCTTCGCGGGCCGCCGCCGGATCGATGATCGAATCGCGTCGTCGAAAACCTGCTGTCGTCTCGCCCCATCGCTACACCATGTTCACTCCACCGATTCGGCCGTCGATACCACGAACAGAGACGGGTACACTCGCTGACGGAATTTCGTCTGTTGCGGTCGGAAACGGCTCGCGGGCGTTCATCGTCTTCCCCGGGTTCGGTGACGAGATGTTTTCAGGAACGTATCCGCCGTTTTCTGGGTGGGCGCTCTTACCCTACGTTTCGCGATACGTTTCTGAGTACACGATCTACGTTCTCAGCCGTCCCCGCGGGCTTCCGCCTGGATACGATGCAGAAAACGCAGCCAAAACGCATGCTCGAGCGCTCGAGTCGCTCCCCGAGTCGCACCTCCCCGCCGGCATGATCGGTATCTCGATGGGCGGTTTGATTGGACAGGAACTCGCCCGTCGACGCCGAACTTGCCGGGATCGCTGTCTGCAATCGTCTCACCGGTCGACGCTCCCGAGCACGATATCGAGACTTCCCAGGGAGGCTATCAGGTCGGCGACGTACTCCCCTTCAGCCATCTCCGGGAGCGCCGAGAGGTTGTGGAAACAGGGGCTTCGAATCTTGAACCGCGCCGGCGAGTTCGTTCCGTCCGAGCGGACGTACACCCCGAGTTCCCCCTTCGCGATTTCGACCGCACGGTAGGTTTCCGCATCAGCCGGCGGCTTGAGCGTTCGGGGAACGTTACTTTGGATGTCTCGTTCGCTCTCGGGCCACTCCTCGAGCAGATCGACGCACTGTTCGACGATCTTCGCCGATTCCTCGACTTCGTCCATGCGTACGAGGACGCGACTGTAGTTGTCACAGCCGTCCTCGGTGACGACGTTCCACTCGAGTTCGGGATAGTAACCGTACGGATCGTCCCGGCGAAGGTCGTAATCGATGCCCGATCCGCGCGCGACCGGCCCCGTACAGCCGTATTCTTTTGCGACAGCCGGTTCGAGGATTCCGGTGTCAACACAGCGGATCTGGAAGATTTCGTTCGTCGTGAGTAGATCCCTGTACTCCTGTAACTTTGCGGGTAATTCGTCGATGAAGTCGCGGATCTGATCGAAAAACTCATCGCGGGGCTCTGGGAGATCCCACGCAACACCGCCGAGTCGGAAGTAGTAGAACATCATTCGCTGGCCCGTGAGATCCTCCATGATGTCTTGAACTATTTCGCGGTCGCGAAACGCATATTGGAAGATGGCCGTGAAATCGCCGTAGACGTCGAGCGCGAACGTTCCGAGCGCCAGAAAGTGTCCGAGCATCCGCCCGAACTCGGTCGTCATCGTCCGCAACACTTGTGCGTACTCGGGAACCTCGATGTCCGCGAGATCCTCGATCGCCCGAGCGACGGCCCACTCGTTGGGAAGGTTGGCGGTGTAATCCCACCGATCGGCGTACGGGATGATCTGGTGACGGTAGGTCCCTTGTTGGCACATCTGCTCTTCGCAGCGGTGAAGATACCCAACGTCGGGGTCGACGTCCACGACCGTCTCGCCGTCGAGGGTCGTTTTCAGGTGCAAGACCCCGTGCGTCGCCGGATGGTGGGGGCCGATGTTGATGAACATCGTATCCGACTCGTCGTCGGTCAACTCGTGACGGGGCGAGCTCGTGTGCTGGGGAAGGGTGACTACCTGGGGCTTGTCCTGATCGTACCGCAGCGACAGCGGATGGCCCTGCCACGTCTCGGGTAAAAGGATCCGGCGCGGGTCCGGGTGCCCTTCGTAATCGATGCCGACGAGGTCGAACGCCTCGCGTTCGTGCCAGTCGGCGGTCCGAAACACGGGTTCGGCGGTCTGACAGACGGGAGCATCCTTCGGAAGACGGACCACGAGAGTGACCTCGTGGGTCCGCTCGTGATACTTTGTCAAGTGTATCAGGGATTCGTAACGGTCCTCATATTCCTGTGGAGTAATCAGCGACAGGTGGTCGAATCCCGCTTCATCCCTGAGTCTTTCGAGGACCTCCTGTACCGTGTCGGGTCTGATGATGAACGCAGGCGCGTTCTCGTGCTCATCCCGACCGATTGCGTCGTCCCCGAGGATATCCTCGAGGGCTCGCTCGTCGATCCGGTCGTCTCGCTGGTGATCGAATTCAGGCGGAATGCGCCCTGATTCGTGCTGTGGTTGTTCGCTCATGGAAGATCCTCCTTGATAGCGTCGATCGGCCGCTGTTCCTCACGTTCTACAGTTATGGGGCTGATGAGTGTTTTCGGGGGCAGAACGGACAGTCTCGGGCCTCGAACGGTTGCGGAAATATCAATATTCCGAATGTATTTCCCTCGAGAGACGTTCTAGAGGAGAAATCGCAAGAAAAGTAACACCGTCTGAGTACATTATTGAGAATTAAAATAAGGTACAGTGGCGGTACAAATTTAGAGCGGGTTTACAAGGGTTTATGACCTGTAAAAGCTACTACGGGCTAATGACAGACAGCCCAGATAGCACGGAATCAAACTTTTGGGCAGACACAAAGAGTGACGCGGTGCTCCGGCGATTTCAAGCTCTCGTCAACGTTATCGACGATGGAATATACCAGCTTGATTCTACAGGGAATTTTGTTGCGGTCAATGATTCGATCGTAGAGATAACAGGCTATAGCCGAGATAGATTGTTTGGCGCACACGTATCACTACTGTTGAATGAAACCGATGTTGGTCACATGAATAGTGTAATCCAGACCCGCCTCCAAACCGACGATTGGGACCCTCCTACGCTCGAGTTTGCAATTGAGACTGCAGACAGAGAGAAAAGATTGTGCGAATTGCGGTTTGATCTGTTACTAGAAGACGAGATCTATCGAGGAACTGTTGGTGTTCTTCGCGATATCAGTACTACCGCTAATCGTATTAAATGTGAGCAGAAACTAACTCAGTACGAAACCATCGTTGAGACCATAGAGGACGGTATCTACGTCCTTAACGAGGATTCTCGTTTTGTGGTTGTGAACCAAGCGTACGTCGAGATGACTGGATACTCGCGTGAAGAACTTTTGGGATCACACTGTTCGCTCGTGGTCGGGACTGACGTATCGACTAAAGCAGCAGAACAGTCGATGAATCTACTCGGGGCTGATGAGGATGCTGCGACTATCGAGGCCGATATCGTGCGAAGCGATGGAGCGGAAATACCCGCTGAGAGCAAGTTCACACCCATCATCTCCGACAACGGAGAATTCCGCGGCACTGTTGGAGTGGTACGTGACGTTTCCGAACGGAACGGGCGGGAGCAAGAATTGCAAAAATACGAGACGATTGTTGAAACCGTCGAGGATGGGATCTATGTTCTTGACGAAAATGGATATCTAACCATGGTGAACCAGTCTTTTGCAGATATGCTGGGGTACTCACCGAAAGAACTGGAGGGAGCACATGCAGCCGATATCGTGGACGAAGGGGTTCACCAGAGTGCAAAGGAGATAGAAGAAGAGATCGTCCAAGGGGATTCAGATAATCCGTCGCTGGAAGCAACAGTGAAAACTGCTGCCGGCGATCGAATCCCTACTGAAGCGACTTTTGCGGTTTTCCCATCCGAATCGAAAGAGCGTGAGCGTGTGGGCGTCGTTCGAGATATCACTGAACGGAAAGAAAGAGAACGGGCCTTAGAGGAAAGCGAACAACGGTATCGAACACTTATTGATCACTTCCCGGGAGCAGTTGGGCTCTACAACGAGGAGTTCGAATATACGGTGGCGGGCGGTGAATTGTTTGAAAGCCTCGAGATTTCGTATGATGAAGTAGTCGGTTCGACGATCTATGAACGATATCCAGACGATCTTGTAGAGCGAATTGAGCCATACTTCAAAGCCGTCTTTGATGGCGAATCAAACACGTTCGAGGAGCAGTACCATAATCGTGATTTTTGGGCGCATACCCTCCCCGTGAGAAACAGCGACTGCGACATATTCGCAGGAATGTTGATGGTGCAGGACATCACCGAGCGAAAAGAATACCAGCGCAAGATTGAAGAGTCAAACGAGCGACTAGAGCAATTTGCGTACGCTGCATCTCACGACTTACGAGAACCGCTTCGAATGATCACGAGTTACCTCCAGTTAGTCGACCGACGATATAGAGACAAACTTGACGAGGACGGGCGGGAATTCATCGAATTTGCTGTCGACGGGGCAGATCGGATGCAGGACATGATCGAAGGATTACTCAACTACTCTCGAGTTGAAAGACAGGGTAATTCTTTCGAATCGGTCGATCTTGATACGGTGTTTGAGAATGTAGTTGATGATCTGCAGGTGAAAATCGCTGAGAGCAATGCAGAGATATCCGCAGAGTCGTTACCGCGGGTACAGGGGGATGCTGGGCAGCTCCGACAGGTCTTCCAAAACCTTCTGAGCAATGCTATTACGTACAGTGGAACTGAGAAGCCACAAGTGTATGTTACCTCCGTGATAGATGATGAGGAAGTGATCGTGTCTGTCCGCGATGAAGGTGTTGGTATCAACGTCGATGATCAAAACCGAATCTTCGAAGTGTTTCAGCGTCTCCACACCCATGAGGAGTATTCAGGGACAGGGATCGGTCTCGCTCTCTGTGACCGAATAATTGAACGGCACGGGGGCGACATCTGGGTTGAATCAGAACCTGGGGAAGGCTCCACGTTTTCCTTTATGCTACCAACGACTTCTTCTGGACGGTAGCTGGCGAATTCATTTGACACCCTCCCCGCGCTGAAGCGCGAGGTTTTGCGCCTGCTCATCCCATAATGTCACGGTGTTCAGAACGGCACTCCTGCAGTCGAGCCCCTCCAGAATCTGCTTGAGAACAGCTTTAGCCAGTGACTAGCTATTCACTTTGATAGTGATTCTGGGTGACTCTCTGTTGGAATTCTACACTTATGGTAATAAATATCATTGGGGCCATAGGCTGAGTTCCAGTAAGCAACTATCACTGCCTTGCTTTGCTCTGGTGAATCGCCGTAGGGCGTTCGACAATACCTACTACATAGTGACACTGCGAATGAGTCCAACCGTTTCGCCAGCAGAGAGCCGGTGGAAACTGAAGCCAGAATTATCCAAGAGTAATGCATCGAGCAACCTGATATAGAGTTGAAAGTCGCCGCCGTTCCAGGCGACGGTCGAGATGGAGATCTAGGCGAAGGTGGATGCGAATCATCCATATGGGATCGCAAATACGGGCGATGGGCGGATGCACGGCGGCACCCTCGAGCGCGAAACGCGGATCAGGGCTCGAGAGGCAGAACTCGATACGGAGGAGAGTGTCAGTCACGGTTCAAGGTCCAACGGTTAGAAATCATACCATTAGTGATGCTTTAGGTCCATCAGTGTTATCTGCCTACTCTATACTGGGCGACCACTACCGTTTCAACCGGAACTGAATCGTATGCTACATTTGCGTGTTGCATTCAACAGCTACTTTATATAATATATCTAGTGTTTCACCAAGAGAATTGTGTCCAGTACTAGTACATATCATCCTATATTGGCATAGTCATCCACGTACCTAACATAGCAATTAATTAATGTTTTCCTTGCTGTGTGCCTGATGATGTCCGATGCAAACGGGATGACGCGGCGATCAGTACTCACAACCGGAGTTACTGCTGGCTCACTCGCATTAGCAGGGTGTATAGCTGGATTGACAGGAGGCGATGGCGAGACCTACACAGTCGGCTATGGCGAGTACGAAGAAGAGATCAACTCCTCTTCGTTTCCGGATGAATTGCAGGTTTACTGTGTCCAGACCGGGTGGATGAACTGGGGGGCTGTTATGGAGGCGTTTGAAGAGAAATATGATGTCGCGCTGTACGACGCACAGGGGTCTTCGGGCGAGGCGCTCGATGATATGCGCGCCAACGCCCAGAACCCGACGCACTCGGCGTACAACGGCGGCTACTCGTTCGGTCTGCAGGCGATGAACGACGATTTGACAACTGACTACAAGCCGGTTAACTGGGATATCGTCCCCGACGATCTGAAGACCCAAAACGGACACGTCACTGCGACGCGGCAGGTGACAACGTCAGTGACCTACCGGACGGATATCTACGAGAAACGGGGACTTGACGCTCCCGAAACCTGGGAGGATCTCAAACATCCGGACATCGCGAAGGATCTGGCCTTCACGCCGCCACACACGGCAAACGGTCAGGCCTCCGCGCTATCTGTCAACCGGGCCTACGGTGGCGACCTGAACAACCTCGACCCCGTCATCAAGTACCACGAAGATATCGCTGAACATGGCGCGGATTTCCGGCGCAACGTCGAGGGACCGATGACCGCCGGCGAGATATCCACGGTCGTCGAATACGACTACACCGGTCTCAACCTCAAGTACAACAACGACGAGTTCGACGAGGACCAGATCGACGTGGCGATCCTCGAGGGACCCGACGGTGAGCCGGGTGCGATGAACGTTCCCTACGGCTACGCCCTGTTGCGAAACGCGCCCAATCCCGAGGCGGCGAAGCTATTCATGGACTACGTCATGACCGATGAATGCCAAGAGCTGTTCTTCGACGCCTATGTCCGTCCGATTCGGGCGAGCGAACTCGATCAGCCAGACGAGTTCCCGGATCAATCGTCCTACGAGGCCGCGCAGTTCACGGTCGATCAGGAGACGCTCGTTGAGAACCAGACGGACATTCAGGAAGAGCTCGTCGACCGAACGCCGCTGCAGGGGGCCCAGTGACCGCGGATGTCCGTCCGGAAATCGGCAGCGGGGTCAATTCGGCGTGTCGCGACGCTTACCTCGACGACCGTTCGGCCGACGACCGAGCGCGAACGCGAACGGCGACGGATCGCACTGCTCTGTCTGCCCTTTTTCGTGCTCGCGCTCGTCGCGGGCTTTGCCCCGTTGGTAATGCTCGCCCGGATCAGTCTCGCCGAGGATACGATCTGGATGGAGGGGTGGTCGCTCGGGGCCTGGGAGACGCTCGCGACCACCGCCGAGTACCGAGTAGTCGCCTGGAACACGCTGTGGTTCGTCGCGCTCGCGACGGCGGTCAGCGTCGCGCTCGGCGTCGCCGTCGCACACGCTCTCGAGAAGTACGACCTCCCAGCCGAGAAAGCCATGGTCGCCGCGGTGTCGTTCCCAATCGCACTGCCGGGCATTATCGTCGCATACCTGATACTCGTCCTCCTGGGTCGACAGGGGCTGGTGACGAACGCGATCAGCGTCGCGACGGGCGGGGCGTCACTCGAACTCGCGACCGCGACCACAATCATCGGTCTCTTCCTCGGATTCGTCTACTCGCTGCTCCCGCGGGCGACCATGGTGTTGCGCGGAACCTACGCAGAGATCAACACGCAGGCCGAGGAGGCAGCGCGCACGCTCGGCGCGAGCCGATGGCAGACGTTCTATCACGTTACGCTCCCCGAAATCCGTCCGGGGATCGTGGCGGCCGCGATTCTGACGTTTCGCTCCGGGCTCGCAATCTTTGGAACCGTGTTGATCTTGCAGAGCCATCAGGTTATCACGCTTCAGATACACAACGAGATGAGCGTCGGCGCGTACAACCCGGACGTCGCGGCCGCCATCGGGATCGTCTACGTGGTCTTCATCGTCGCGTTCACGTTCATCGGGCTACGTTTCGTCGAAAACGATGCGGTGGAGATCTGAAATGACTGGGACCTCGAAACCGGACGAAAACGGCGACGGCCCGGCGGCGACGGACGGATCTGGATCCGTCGATCCGCGCGCAGACGGCGGCATCAGTGAGACGACAAGCACCACCGAGACGACTACCGCCGAAGTGGGGGCGCGATCCGGAACGGCGCTGTCGACGGTGGTCGGCCGGCCGATTCTGGTCGCCCTCGTCACGATCATCGTCGCGTTCCTGACCGGTCCCGTCCTCGTGACATTCGTCTCGTCGTTCGCACAGTCAGCGACCGGCGTCGTCCCTCGAGGGTTCGTTACGTTCGAGCACTGGCGACAGGTACTCGGCTTCGGCGATTTCGGCGTGCGAACGAACGCACTCCCGGGGCTTGCGTTCAGTCTTGCGGTCGCCACCGGCGGGATGGTCCTGAACGTGATCATCGGCGTTCCCGTCGCGTATGCGCTCGCACGATACGATTTCTTCGCGCGGAACTGGGTCAACACGTTCGCCATCCTGCCGCTTGTCCCGGGGTTGATACTCGGGATCGCGTTCGTTCAGACCTACCCGAACCACGGCCGATCGGCGCTGGGACTGATCGTGGGCTACTGTCTCCTCAAATCGCCGTACATGGTCCTGACGGTCCAGAGTTCGTTCCAGTCGATGGATCTGGTCCGCCTCGAGGAGAGCGCGCGATCGCTGGGCGCCTCGTGGCCGCGGACGTTTCTGACGATCATCGTTCCCCACGCCAAACGGGGGATCGTCGCCGGCTGTATCATCACCTGGACGCTCGCGGCCGCGGAGTTCAACTTCACGTACATGGTAGCGAGCGGTAGTCCAGACCCGTTCGCGATCTTCCTCTACCGGAACATCTCGAACGCGACGCACTTGCAATCGGCGGCCGCCGTCTCCGTTTACTTCGTGATCGTGGTGGCCGCGATACTCGTCCTCCAACTGCTTGGCAATAGAGGGTTCTCGACTGCACAACGATGACACAGAGATTCACTATCGAACGGAAATCGTACCGAATCGCTCGCTCGCTTTGGCCTGCCACCGGATCGAGTCAGCGCCTTTGGTCCGTTACTGGACCAAGTCTTTCACTCTGCCCGCCACGGCACTGGGAGGTATCCGACCGTGAGTGACGTCACCCTCGAGGCGCTGACGAAAACCTACGGCGACGAGGTGGCCGTCGACGGGATCGATCTGACGATCCGGGACGGCGAGATTCTCGGCATCGTCGGCCCCTCGGGCTGCGGGAAGACGACGACGCTGCGGACGATCGCCGGCTTCGAAACACCGACTCACGGCCGGGTGCTGTTCGATGGGGTCGACATCACCAACGTTCCGCCGGAGGAGCGAAACGCCGGGCTGGTCTTCCAGTCGTACGCCCTGTTCGATACCATGACCGTGCGCGAGAACGTCGCGTTCGGCCCGAAGATGCAGGGCGTCTCGAAAGAGAAACGACGCGATCGTGCCGACGAACTACTCGCCATGCTCGATATTGGGGAACTGGCCGATCGCCGTCCGGCGACGCTATCGGGCGGCCAACAGCAACGCGTTGGACTCGCACGGGCGCTCGCGATCGAACCCCACGTACTCCTCCTCGATGAGCCAATGACCGGCCTAGACGCGGAGCTCAAGGCGCGTCTTCGCGAGGAAATCGGCGATCTCCTCGCCGATCTCGAGGTGACTGCGCTCTACGTCACCCACGATCAGGAGGAGGCGATGGCAATGTGTGACCGGATCGCCGTCCTCAACGACGGCACTGTCGAACAGGTCGGGACGCCGGCGGAGATCTATCGCCACCCGACCAACGCCTTCGTCGCGAACTTCATCGGAAGTTCGACGCTGCTCGAGGGGAGCGCCGAAAACGGCCACATCGATCTTGGATACGCGCAACTCGGGATCGAGGCGCCCACGAGTGGGACCGTCACGCTCGCAGCACGCCCCAGAGCGTTCGATCTCGAGGGCACAGGCCCGATCAGTGCGAAGGTGACGAACGTCACTTACCTCGGCGACCGAACGCAACTGACAGCCACAGTACCAGACGGGACTCCTGTCACGCTATACGCCGACGGTGCGGAGCAGTACCAGTTGGGCGAGACGATCTCCCTCTCTATCGACGATTCCCGAGTCCAGATTCTCGGGAGCCAGTGACCCGGAGGACGCGGTACCATCGACGTAATCATCTACCACCGATATCTGCGAGCAAAGCGAGCGGTTCCCCGGCTCGCCTCGGAACTCGAGATGCCGGGTCAGATCCGGTATCGAGCCAGAGAGGTAGCTGAGCGGGCGGGCTCAGCAGGGAGGTGTTCGTCCGTCTGGATTCGCTGCTGCCTCTCTGTACAAAGCGGCCCCTGAAGACGGGTGGTATCTCACACAGTCGGCCATCGCGGAGGTTGCGAACGTTTCAGCAACAACAGTGTGGACCCATCAGGATGCACTAGATGAATTAGGTACGTAGTGGTCACGCTGTGGAATTTTCGGCTCTGTTGTTACATACCAGTTCGGGTCGAAATCTGGCCGGCTCCTGTCAAGAACCGCCTGCAAGATATAGAGCATGGATGCAGAAAATGGCCTCATTCGTTTCGAACAAAATGATGTAATCCGACCATTTATGCCTCTAAAAATAGATGTGATGTGACGATCAGTCTGCCGATTGTAGCTGGACGTTCGGCCTGTTTGGATGCTCGAGCGTCACGAGATTGTAGACCGGCGACCGCTTTGGGAACTCACGGATCATCGATTGCTCTGCGGTGGTTAGATCACCAGTCACGTTCACATCAATCTCGAGTTCGCCGTACATGTCGTGTGCTCTGTCGATATCGTGGATTCCGAACAGCATCCGAAGATCGACGGGAGCGCGGACGGTTGTCGTCACCTCTTCGACGTTCATTCCTTCGCGGATCGCGTTGTAGACAACCGTTCCGTTGATGCACGCGGTCAGTCCCGCAAGCGCCCCTTCGATGGCCTCGTAGCGATCGGTCGGCTCGACGTATGCCATCGCCTCCTCGAGTTCCGGCGGGAGACCGAACTCGAGAACGTGTTCACGGTCATCTCCCATCTCCTCGCCGCCGAGCGCCCAGTCCCCGATCGTTGCGGTCGTCCGGTTGGCGACCTCCTCGGTGACACCTGTGGCCCGGAATTCGAGCATTCCGTCTTCTGGATTTGCCTCGAGCCAATCGACGAATTCGAGGTGGCGGCCAGCATCGACACCGTGTTCGATCTCTCCTTTCCGCTGTGTTGCAGCGTCCTGTATTTCATCTGTAGTCATAGTCTCTCCCTCGTCTGTACGTAGGTCGCATTCGGTATTAAGATCGTATTATGGATCTCGGGAACAGTCCAGAGATCGGGACGCAACTTGGAGTGTCGCGGACTGTAGACCGGGATAAGATCAAATGAACGACCCTCCGACCTCAGAGCGCTTCGATATACGGTGCCACTTCTTCGTCGGATACGTCTCGTCCGTGTACGTCTTTCAGGTGGGATCGCGCAGCCTCATATATCGACTCTTCGAACTCGCTGTAGATGATCACATCGCAGTCTGCGACGTCGTGACACTCAAACCGATATCGTTCTGTGACCATGCGTACCATAGCAGCGTAAGAACCATGTACCTGCTGCCGACGAGTGGCATCCTCACTGGACTCCAAACATTTGTACGCTGGTCCCGTTAACTGGCACATGGTGGAAACAGCCGCCGTTATTTCTATCCTCGCCGGCGTCTTCACTGCCTTGTTCGCCGTCTTTCTCACGTTTTACCTGCGGAACCAGTGGCAGGAAATCCAGTCCCTTCGGGCAATGCAGACGGAACTCGAGCAGAACACCGAGCGGATACGAGACCTCTCCGAACTTCTCAGCGACGACTTACAGCGCCAGCAGATCGACCTCCCCGTCGAGGTTCCGCCCGGAACGAAAATCGAGATTCGATACGTCGTCTCCTTCCCCAGTTCCCTCTCGACGACCGCGTTCGAGCAGTTGAAACACTCCGGAATGTTCCTACGACTGTCGCCCGAAGTACGGGGGTCGCTGTTCGAGTTATACGATACTGTC
This sequence comes from Halostagnicola kamekurae, assembly GCF_900116205.1. Classification (NCBI taxonomy): domain Archaea; kingdom Methanobacteriati; phylum Methanobacteriota; class Halobacteria; order Halobacteriales; family Natrialbaceae; genus Halostagnicola; species Halostagnicola kamekurae. The sequence goes on from NZ_FOZS01000003.1 coordinate 342,834, forward strand.
GACCGAATCAATCGGCTGCGAGAGCACAGAGAGCGGATCCACTTCAACGACATCGGAAATGTCAACGTCGTCATCGACCCCTCCGAACTCAACGTCGAGCCGGGAATATCCATATCCGAGGATGATCTTCCGCCGGAGACCAGACAGCGACTGGCGGATCTCCGAGAGATGCGGAGAGCCATGAAAGGAGTGAACAGATCGATCCTACGACTCATTGCGTCGATCGCTTCCCCAGAGATGACCGCGGATCTCGGGCTGGAACCGTTCCTCGAGACTGGGCACGGCCCAGATCCACAGCGACAATCGCGACTCGAGTCGGTACACTCAAACGAGGTCGATCTCGAGGAGATGCGATCGGTCTTAACCGACATCGAGAAGAAATCGATCTGGTCCCGGTTTATGTAGGACTGTAGCGCATATTTTCGTCGGGTATGCAACCAGAGAGGAGCGGACAGATTCAACACTCATCGCATTCGCAACTGTACGTGGAACGGTAGTCTCGCAAATCGCGGGTGAATTTCGTTGAGCCAGTTTGTGACTATTTTGTCACGGCCCATCGCGACATTGATGCGAACCGACGCCAGGATAGAGGCGTTCGCGGACGACGCTGTTGCCAGCAGTGCGCCAACGGTCATCACTGCCGCTGCCCCGGCGGCGACTCCCCCGATTGGTCCCAGTGAGACGGAAATGCGACTTCGGCCGCCTGAGCGACTGGGCATCCTGACTGAGGTCGGGCCACGGAATTACGCCACGCAGGTCGTCACGAGTACCCCAGAGATGTCGTGACGATTGCGACACTGCCGATGATAGCGATTAGAAGATTTCGACCAGGATTCTGTACCTCTTTGGCCACGGCCGCGATTTTCGCATAGCCAAGCGCAGTAAAACACAGAGGCGAATGCAAGTCTCATCCAGTCACCCATGCCAGCTATTGACCCAACAAAATCAACCGGCGCATTATTCTCGAATTACTGAGCGATGCCTGAAATACATCTGCGATAACGATTGCTGCAGAGCTAACGTTTCGCCAAGAATGGTCTGACACTCAAGGAGGAAAGCAAATGAACCACGTGAGTCAGTGGATATGCATTCGAATCAAGGGATCCACCTCTGACGGTTACCTCGGTTAGGGTACTTCATTCATCTACAGATTTATCGCGGCCCAGTAGCACCCAATGTAACTCTTCTTTCCCATCGGGATGCTGTTCACGCGTGACGTGATAGGCGTACGGACCATGTGGACAGTCCTCGCAATCGTTCCCACAAGGTTGTCGTTTCACTACTTCTGTATACCCGGGATGCTCAGTTATTTCCACGATCTCCTCTCCCGGAAACGGTTCGATCTGTAGCAGAGGTGCATTGTGAGTGTGGAGTAACTCTTGGGCGTAAATGATCGTTTCTCGAAGATCGTGGATGTCCATCTCCTGTAAGGTTGCAGCGACATCGCCGGGGAGGTCGGTGGGTGGACTTGGCGTATCCGATGGATCACTCATGGTAGAAAGTTGGTGGTGATACCACATATATCTCAGGATGCTTGAAACAGGATATACCATGTGATTGAATGGTAAGAATGAAAGAGGGTTTTCGGACTCGTCTTCCTTAGAGGATGGGTTTTCCGTGACTGCCGTAAGACCGCGGGGTCAATCAAACCCCCAATCGAGACTTGAGGCCCGAATCCACTTCTTCCCAAAGCGGTATATTTTCATCGGAGACACGACAAAACCGAGACGATGTACATCATCGTCGTGGGTGCGGGTGATATCGGCATTCCGCTGATCGATATTGCGACCCGATCGGGGAACGAGGTCGTCGTTATCGAGAACGATCCCAAACGCGCGGATCACGCCGCTGGTGAGTATGATTGTTTGATCCTCAACGACGACGCCACGGCCCATGAGGCGCTCATCGATGCTGGGATTGGGAAAGCTGACGCCCTTATCAGCACGACTGACCGAGATGCGACCAATATCATGGTGTGTCTGCTTGCCCAGGAACACGATGTTCCCGCAATCGTCTCGGTCGTTCACGACCCCGAACATATGAACGTGTTCCGTCAGATCGGGGTCAACACAATGGAGAACCCGCAGGAACTCATTGCCGAATACCTGTATCGGTCAGTGGCACGCCCGGCAATCGTCGATTACATGCGAATCGGCGAGCAGGCGGAAGTGTTCGAAATCACGGTGAGCGAGAACGCACCAATCGCTGGAAAGACGATTCTCGAGGCAGCAGATGAGGAAATCCTCCCTGACGATGTTCTGATCGTTGCGATCGAACGCGAAGGGCAAGATCCACCACTGACCCCGCAGGGAGATACGAAGATCCACACTGACGATCTACTGACGGTCTATTCAGGGTTCGGTGCCACGGCCGAACTCACGGACGTATTCGGCCACCAGAAAGATTAGTCGAAATAACGCTCGAGTCGCCTCCCTTTCCACACGTCCCTGCCCGCTGTGGAAGTCACTGAGTCGCCGTAACCGAGGATGATTATTTCGACGTGTATATGCATCCCGAGGAGGCAGTTAGCGGTAGATGAACGGAGCGGTAGAAACAATCGGCCGGGACCTCGGGCGAATATTTGAGGCCCTCGCCGGGTTATTGTTCGTCTCAGTACTCGTGCCGCTCGTTTGGGGTGAGTACTGGACGATACCCGCGCTGTTGGTCTCCGGAACGCTTCCCTTTGTTATCGGCTACAGTTTGACATCGCGGTTCCAGGGTGCGGCTCAACCCGGGAAACTACACGGGATGATCATCGCCGCGATGGGGTGGTTCTGCGTTGCACTCTTTGGCTCGCTGCCGTTCCTCCTCATCTCGTGGACGGCTGAACTCGCGCCTGCAGTACTCGGAACGCCAGCACAATCGCCGACGCTCGCAGCGTTTACCAAGCCGCTCAATGCTGTGTTCGAGAGCATGAGCGGTTTTACTGGCACTGGATTGACGATGACGGACAACGAGGAAGTCTTGCCACGAACGCTGCAATGGTGGCGATCGTTCATCGAGTGGATCGGTGGTGTCGGTGTGATCGTCCTCACGACGGCGGTTCTCTCGCGGCCCGGCAGTGGTTCGCTGACCCTCTATGAAAGCGAGGCCCGTTCCGAACGAATCCATCCAAGTATCGTCTCGACCGTACAGACGATTTGGTGGATCTTCCTTCTATTTACGTTCGTCTCTATCTTACTGCTGTGGGCCGTTGGCATGCCGATCTGGGGGGCGATCAATCACGGGATGACGGGACTTTCGACCGGCGGATTTTCTATCATGGACAACTCGATCGCCACCTACGATAGCGCCGCCATCGACTTCGCACTCCTGCCGGTCATGCTGCTCGGCAGCATTGCGTTTCCGGTCCACTATCTCATCTTGCAAGGCGACCTTCGAAATCTCTATACAGACCTGCAGACGCGGTGGGTGTTCATCTACATGAGCGTTGGAACGATCGCACTCACCGGAATGATTTATGCGACTGGCACGTACGACACGCTGTTTTCGGCGTTTCGTTACGGCTCATTTCAGTTCGTTTCGGCGGCGACCTGCGCCGGCTTCCAGACCGCCGTCGACACGACTAACGTGGCCCTTGGCCGGTGGCCAGTTCAAGCGCAACTCACCGTCGTCTTCGGAATGATCGTTGGTGGCGCAGCTGGATCGACAGCCGGCGGAATCAAGCTAATTCGGTCGCTCACGTTGCTGAAGGGCATCCGTTTTCGCATCTCCGAGGTATTCTATCCCAACTCAGCCGTTCGGCGGTTGAAAATCAATGGGCGTCGTCTCGACGAGCAGGAAGTCCGTCAGGAGTTCGAAGAAGCAGCGATCATCGGCTTCCTCTGGTTTGTGTTCCTCGCCATCGGTACCTTTGTCCTCCTTCTCTCCCTTCCACAGGGTGAGTACGCCCTCGAGAACGTCATCTTTGAGGTTGCAAGCGCTCAGGGCAATGTCGGTCTCTCTGCTGGCATCACTGGCCCAGAATCGCTCCCGACACCCGGCAAGATCATGTTCCTGTTCAATATGTGGATTGGCCGTCTCGAAATCATCCCCGTGCTCGTTACGTTACGAACGGTTTTCGATCGCGGAGGGCTATACCAATGAAGATCGGTGACCTCCCGTATGTCGGCGATCCATTTGAGGGCGGGGCTGAAGATCAGGTGTTCGACTCACTATTACTTCTTGGCCCGGTTATTATCGTCCTGATCGCAGTCGACGGACGATCGCCGCTTACGACAACCGTTGCAGTCGCGTATCTCTTGAGTTTCGTTAGCTATGTCCTGTATCGGGGTTTTCACGGGTATTTGTAGATAACCTCACACCATATTGAGCGGAAAGCATACTATTTCTAGAGATGTTAGCAAAAACGCTTGAGTGGTCAGTGGAACGTTTGAATATACTGCTCTGTTGAATAGTGCCGAGTCATGGTTACAACGGCTCATACAGTGACTCTATGTTGATGAGAGCAAACAGTAGGATGTCAAGTGCTGTCCACAACGAAGAACGAGTGAACTGCTTCGGGGGTCAAGCCCCGAACTTCCATAGAACCTGATGACGAACTCGGAGGAACGTCCACCGAAGTATGTAACTCGAGTCCTGAGCAACCGTGCCTCTGGAACGAGGCGAACGAAGTTGTGGTGGGATCGCCTGAATGAATCAACACCGTTAGCGATGATTCTACTCCGACGCAGTCGCAGATTCACCGAGTAGGACGGTGACGGTATCCGGTGTCACAGCGATCCGAATGCCTTCAACAGTGAATCGGATTTCAATATCCCCGTTCGAGGAAGCACACACTTGCTCGAGTGCCTCGACATCAACGTAATCGTACAGCTGGTAGGAATCAGGATCGAGACCACATGCTTCCAGAGTGTCGACGATTTCGACGACGAGTTCTGTTGATCGTTCGTCCCCACTTGCCGGTGAGCGTTCCATTGAGTCAGTTTAAACGTAGAATTTGCGACCTTTAAACGTTTGTAGTCAATAATAGTAGCTATTAGATTCTATAGTTGACGGATCGCATCGCGGATAGTGTCGGCGCAAGCAGCAGTGAGTATGCGCTTTGATGCCGACTGGATGTCACGCGCCGATGATCGAATTCTCGAACATCTCGCTGATGACGGGCCTGATACGCCCAAAGAGATGGCTGACAGCGACCGTGTGCGCTTCTCTCGACAACACATCAATGCCCGGTGCAAGAAACTCGTCGGATATGGGCTTCTTCTCCACCTCGGAAACGGCGTCTATGAGATTACTCGTGACGGAGAACACTATCTCGCTGGCGACCTCGATGCTCGAGACCTCGAACTCGAGTAATACGATAGCTACCAGCATACTCCACGTACCCTATATAACAATACTAAAACGGGCTGTTCAACGGGCCGAGTCATCAAACGGTGGTCGAACCCAGTCAAAGACGTGACGGGGCGAGACGAAACGCCGAGCGGTTCCCTTGATGTTCCGGCGCTCGAAGTACTTGCACAGCGTGCAGCGACCCATCCACTTGTTTCTACCTGAGAGTTTCGGCCTGATGCAATTTCTCCGCGCGTCCTCGAGATCCAGTTAGACAGCACACAGTATCCTTCCGCAGTATGCGAAGCTCGAGTGAATATTCGATGGTTTGTCGGAGGCGGTTACATAGTCCACTATATCGAGATTCGTGAGGAGAAGGCCTGGCAATGCCGATGGGATCGACACCCGAAACCAGAGGCGCCTCGGAACCGCTCTCATTCACCACCAGATGCGTCCGCAGATATAGAGCAGTCGCACTCGAGTCTGACCATTGTTCGGATGTCCTCTTTGCCGTGTTGGAATGGATCGAAGACCGAGTCCAAGCGTTGCATTGCTAATTCGGTTACCATCTTTAAGCAGCGAGAGAATGTCGCCCCTTCCAGTAGTTTCCGATTCAGATTTCAGGGAGATCGTTGGAGCGAGGAGATCAATACCCAATGTGCGTTATCCAGCTGTAGATCTACATAGCTGTGAAGAACCCAAACGAGATCGACGCCTAATACGCGTAATGCTCTAGAAGGGCGGGGCGTGGGAGGGAAGGCAAATATATCATTAATTTTATAAGATTTGTAGGTTGTAGCTCTCACCCTGAGGGGTAATTGTATCGTGATCAGTACGACGCGTTCAGGGGCACAATCCCTGGCTGAGTTTCGATAGCGTCTATAGTGGCCCAGTCGTCGCGCTCGAGACATTGGTTAGATTCGCTCTCTACCTGATTCATGAGAGAAAACTGACTTCCACTTCAATATTCAGTGAATCGCGGAGTCGAAGTCTAAATTCGGTAACTGGTGGTCTATGGGTCGCTTCTTCACGACAGATTAATTTAATTCGAATATTTTTGTAGATTATATTTCTTCTGGGAGCGACGTCTGAGCTGCTCGGCGACGACGCGATCGACGGAAGACAGTGTCCGGAAGCAGCTTGACAACGAGATTGCGTGCCCGAGTGCCGACACGTGACTGCATCGTCCCGAACGTTCCGAGCCGGTGGGATTCAGACCGAATCCGGTCAGCTCTCGGTTTTCGTTCGGCTTCGAATGCATCGAACGCTATCGCGGGATCGTCGTGCGTGTCGAGCGCGTGGACCAACGCAAGCGCGTCCTCGATGGCCTGTGCTGCGCCCTGTCCTGCGAACGGTAGCATCCCGTGGGCTGCGTCTCCGGCGATGACGACCGATCCACGAGACCACGTCTCCAGGGCTGGGACGTCCTCGAGACCGGTGACGAAGACGTCGTCGGGATCGAGTGAGTCGACTACGGTAGGGATCGGCTCCGGATAGTCGGTGTATCGATCACGGAGTGTCGCTATCGTTTCCGCGGGAGTAGTCGAATCGGATGGTGTTGGGCCGGGTGCTGTGGCGAACCAGTAGAATCGATCCGTGTCGATCGGTGCTCCGCCAGTGTAGGTCCCGTTCCCCCAGACTTCGACTCCCTGTGTACGGTAGTCGTCGGGGAGGTCGACGGTGCTAACAGCTCGATAGACGATACTCTCCAGCGCCTGCAGTTCGATGTCCGCAGCGATTGCGTCACGAACTGCGGAGTTGATGCCGTCAGCCCCGATGAGGATATCCGGCTGAATTTGCGTGCCGTCGGTGAATCGAGCCGCTGGTGGGTCAGCCGTGGCAACAGCCTCACACGTCATTCCGGTGTGAACCTCGGTATCGAGCTCTTCGAGGAGTATTCGTTGGAGTTCAGCACGGTGGATTGCGACGAACCCATATCCAAACTGACTTCGCTCAACTTGATCAAGATCGAACCGAGTGAGAACGCGCCCGCTGGAGGAACGAATCAGACTGTCGCTGAGGGGGACCCCTGCAGTGCGGATACGTTCGGCGATTCCGAGCCGATTGAAAACGAGGAGTGCGTTGGTCTGTAGCAACAGTCCAGCGCCGATAGGCCGATATCCGGATGCGGCTTCATAGACCGTTGGTGTCCAGCCACGCTGTTCGAACGCGAGGGCTGTGGTGAGTCCACAGATACCGCCGCCGATAATCGCCACTTCGGGTGTCTCTTGTGCCATTAGTATCCCCGTCCTGAATCAGCTAGGGTGAGTTGGAAACCTCTTATCACGTGTAGGCTATCGAATCGGACAGTCATTTGCAGAGACGTCATATCTCTCGATTCGAGGAGAGCCACGAAATGCCGACTGGCGATTATTCACACGTTTTTATTAGGCGCTACGATTCATCGTACGCAATGCGGTATCTCACGGTCCATGTTCGTCCGACCGACGAGGGTACGTTCCATCCGCTTGCGAAGCAGCTCGTGGACGAGCCGTCGATCACTCGAGAAGCGATTCGTAGCGTCGAACTGCTAGCCGATGGGACCGTGCTATTATTCGCTGAAGGGAGCGGCGATCGGAATCGATACGAAGAGATCATGGAGAGTTCTGAATTCGTCATCGATTATCTCGTCTCGGGGGGAGACCAATGGCTAGCGGTCAGCCAGTTCGAACCGACCGACACAACGCGTCGGATGCTGGAACGCCAACGCGAGTCGGATCTCATCATCGAGACCCCGATTCATTTCAATGCTGACGGGTCGCTTCGAGTAACGTATCTGGGGAGCGATAAAGCGTTCCAGAAACTCGTCCAGAAAGACACGGAAGAACTCCCGATCACGTACGAGGTCACCGAAACAGGCGAATATGTTCCGGACGAAGCGGCATTCACACGGATCTTAACAATGCGCCAACGGGAAGTGCTTAAGACGGCCGTCGAGATGGGATACTATAGTGTACCTCGCGAATCGACGCTCGATGATGTGGCAGCAGTTGTAGGGATTGCGCCGACGACCGCTGGAGATCACCTCCGAAAAGTCGAAGAACGTGTTTTCGAGTCTCTCGTACGGTGATACCAATATACTAGGCACTGTCTAGTTCAGCACCTTCTCGGCTGGTGTACGGCCGTTCAGTGCTTGATTCGGTCGATCGTGGTTATAGCGGTGTCTGAACCGTCTGAGCCAGCGGCGTGGGCTGGCTGGACTGCCCCGCCAGAAGGACTGAAAGCAGTCGATCCGCATTGAGGCCGTCTGAAGCTACTTTTCGACGTGATTTCGGTCGCTGTAGTCGAGATGACCGCTCACTTCGTGGCGAGCAAGGGCAGTCAGATAGCTGCCAGCATCGACGAGAAATTCCGTTTCGTCGAGATCGTGTTTCTCGGTGAGCGGATGCGAGAATGCCGCCGCGGGGTTAATCTCGCGGCGGCTAAACACGTCGATTTCGAGCAGCAGCTTCGATTCTGTATCGATCGCAGCGTACAACCACTTTTTCTCGCCGTCGACCTCGATCTGTTTCTCGTCGACCGCGGACCCGCGACGACTGCGCCGTCGCAAGTCGCTCTGAGCCTCTGTGAGTTTGTGCGCCCAGTTCCAAATTGCGCCGTGAGAACGGTCAATACCGAGCAAATCAAGGACTGTGACAACCTCCCGAAGCGACAATCCCATCGAATGCGAGCGCACCCCGACACCCTAATGGGTGTCGGGGTGTGCTCGTTCTCCCAACCTCATCACAATCCACGTCTACGGACTCTCTGAGCAGGTTGGCGAGTTGCATGGTCACTTCTGGCCACCGCCTGCTCATTCCTCAAACCCTCATCTAGACAGTGCCCTCGATGGAAAGACGCCAGTTGAGGAGGTGCTGAACTAGACAGTGCCGTTTTATATACGTTCGAGGGATAAGCACGTATGGTATGAAGAAGCTTATCAATGATCCGGAAAACGTAGTAGACGAGATGCTCGACGGGATGGTCGCGGCGTACCCGGACCGACTGCGTCGACTGGACGGGACGAACGTACTCGTTCGAAATGACGCCCCCGTCGACGACAAGGTCGGGATCGTCAGCGGCGGTGGGAGCGGCCACGAGCCGACCCACGCCGGCTATCTCGGCAACGGGATGCTTGACGGCGCGGCGGCGGGGGAGGTGTTCACGTCGCCGACCGCCGACGAGATCAACGAGATGATTCAGGCCTGTGACGCCGGCGAGGGCGTTCTCTGCGTCGTCAAGAACTACGAAGGCGACGTGATGAACTTCGATACTGCCGCCGAGATGGCCGCAATGGAAGACGTCGACGTCGAGCAAGTCGTTGTCAACGACGACGTCGCCGTGGAGGACTCCACATACACGTCCGGTCGACGTGGCGTCTGTGGCACGATCTTCGTCCACAAGGTGGCGGGGGCGGCAGCGGAGCGCGGCGAGGACCTCGCCGAAGTACAGCGCGTCGCGGAAAAAGCCGTCGACAACGTTGGGACCATGGGGATGGCGCTCACCTCGTGTGTCACCCCGGAGAAGGGCGAGCCGACGTTCGATCTCGGTGACGACGAGATCGAACTCGGCATCGGTATCCACGGCGAACCCGGCGTCGAGCGCACCGACATGATGGACGCCGACGAGATCGCCACAGAGCTAACGACGGCGGTCCTCGAGGACGTCGAACCCGATGGGGAAGTCGCCACGATCGTCAACGGGATGGGCGGCACGCCGCTGTCGGAACTGTTCATCGTCAACAGGGCGGTACAGGACCACCTGGAAGACGAAAGCATAGAGACGTGGGGCACCTGGGTAGGGGAGTACATGACGTCGCTCGAGATGGCCGGCTGCTCGGTGACGGTCCTCGACCTCGACGATGAGCTCAAGGGTCTACTGAGCGACCCGGCGAATACGCCGGCGTTCACGGTGTGATCCCTCGGGCGATCTGGAGCCCAAAGGTCTTATTACTGAGTGAGTGTACCACGGATCATGGCTTCTCGAGAGACGGAGTGTGAAGCGATTCTGGAAGCGGTCGATCGGATCGCCGCCCGGATAGCGTCGGAGAAAAAGCACCTGACCGATCTCGACTCGGCAATCGGCGACGCCGACCACGGGGCGAACCTCGACCGAGGGTTCAAAGCCGTCGTCGAAACGCTCGAGCAGAAGGAGGACGCCGACGCGCAGGACCTAGTGAAGACGGTGGGGACGACGCTTATTTCCGAGGTTGGAGGGGCGTCAGGACCGCTGTACGGCGGCTCCTGTATGCACGCGAGTCAGGAACTCGAAGCGGGGATCACCGCCGAAACGACCGTCGCGTTCGCCGAGGCCTACCTCGAGAAGCTACAGGACAGGGGCGGCGCCGAGGTCGGCGACAAGACGATGGTCGACGCGCTGACGCCGGCGGTTCACACCTACAAGAAGTCGATCGAAGTGGACGATCTCCCCCCACTGGAGGCGTTGGCGAAAGCCGTCGACGCGGCCGAACGGGGCGTCGAGTACACTGTCCCGCTCAAAGCGTCCAAGGGCCGCGCCTCCTATCTCGGCTGGCGATCCGTCGGTCACCAGGATCCCGGCGCGACGAGCACGCTGCTGGTTCTGGAGGAACTGCTCGCCACCGCCGAAGAGTACCTCGACGGCGACGTCGACGTCGACGCCACGTCGCCGACAATCCCCGACGAGGAGCCGGAGGAGGTGGAGGAGTAACATGATCGGATTACTCGTCGTCTCTCACAGCGGGAACGCTGCGGAAGGGATCAGGGACATCGCCCTCGAGATGGGCGGCGACGACGCCCGGATCGAGGCCGTCGGCGGCGATCCCGACGGCGGTATCGGAACCTCGGTCGACGACATTAGCGCGGCGCTGGAGCGACTCGCCGACGAGACCGACGGCGTGGTCGTCCTCGTCGACCTCGGCAGCGCCGTCATGAACGCGGAGGTGGCTATCGAATCCATCGACGACGTCGAGTGCGTCGTGGTCGACGCGCCGGTTCTCGAGGGGACGCTCAACGCGGCCGTCGAGGCGTCGAGCCCGAACGCGACTCTCGACTCCGTCGAACGCGCCGCGGCCGAAGCGGTTGATCTCTTTGAGTAGGGAGAACCGCCGGAATGTGGTGCTGGTCGTCGGGAGTGAGGGACCGAAATCACCGGGAAAGTAAAGTCACACACCGGCCAAGATTCGCACTGGTATGGAGCGTATCGTAACAGTGGTCCCCGAGGCTGGCCTGCATGCCCGTCCAGCGTCCCGGTTCGTGCAGATGGCCAACCAGTACGACAGCGAGATCACGCTAGAACCGGTCGACGACGGGAAGTCCGTCAACGCACGGAGTATGCTCGCGGTCACGGGCCTGAACGTCGAGTCCGGGGAGGACGTCCGACTCGTCGCCGAGGGGGAAGACGCCGGGGCTGCGCTTGACGCGCTGGCCGAGGTCCTCTCGTCGCCCGAAGCCGGTGACGAGGAGACCGGTGAATGACCGAATTCGATGGCGTCGGCGTCACGCCGCGCACCGGACACGGGATCGCCCGCTGGCACGACAGGACGATCGACTTGGGTGAGCCCCCGGCGCCCGAGACCGTCGATCCGGGCGACGAACTGGCGATGTTCGAGCGAGCGCGCGACGTGGCGCGGGCGGCCCTCGAACGCGACCGGGACCGCGCCAGCGAGCGCGTCGGCGAGGCCGAAGCCGAAATCTTCGACGCACACATCCAGTTCCTCGACGACCCCTAGATCACCGACGGCGTCGAGTCGGCGATCGAAGACGGCCTGCCGGCGGCCCACGTCGTGCGGGAGACCTTCGACGGGTTCGTCGACCAGTTCGAAGGGATGGACGGGCGGATGGCCGAGCGCGCCGACGACCTGCAAGACGTCCGCGACAGGCTACTTCGCCTGCTGGTCGACGAGAGCGCCACGGAGCCGTCCCAGACCGATGGGCCGGACGCCGACGAGCGGATCGTCCTGCTGGCCGATCGACTGGCGCCCAGCGACACTGCCGATCTCGACCCGGACCGGATAGCGGGCCTCGTCACGAATGCCGGCGGGCGGACCTCTCACGCGGCCATCCTCGCGCGCTCGCTCGCTATCCCGGCGACCACGTGCTCGTCGACGGCGAGGACGGTCGAATCGTGGTCGATCCCGACGGCGAGGCGCTCGCGGCGACAGCGGAGTCAGGCCCCGAGATTCGCGAGGGGCCGGTCGAGACGACCGACGGGAAACATGTCGAGGTGGCCACGAACCTCGGCGGAACGGGCGGACTGACGCCGGCGGTCGAGAGCGGCGCCGACGGCGTCGGCCTGTTCCGCACGGAGTTCCTGTTTCTCGAATCGGGAGGCGCCCCCTACCGAGGACGAGCAGTACGACGCCGTGACCGACGTCCTCGACGCGTTTGCCGGCGACCGGGTCGTCTCCGAACGCTCGACATCGGCGGGGACAAGCCGGTCCCGTACTTGGAGCTGCCGGAGGCGTCCAACCCGGTCCTCGGCGAACGGGGAATCCGACTCTCGCTCGACCGGCATCGCCATCTCTTCGAGACCCAGCTCCGCGCACTCTTGCGCGCCGCGGCGTCCGAGCACGGCGACGGCCTGGCGGTGATGTTTCCACTGGTTTCGACGATCCCCGAACTCGAGGGGGCGCTAAAGGCGGTTGACAACGTCGCCGCAGACCTGGCCGACGAGGGGGTCGAGCACGCCAGGCCGGAACTGGGCGTCATGATCGAGACGCCTGCGGCCGTCCTGTGTGCGGATCAGGTCGCGGAGCGCGTCGAATTCCTCAGCATCGGTACGAACGACCTGACGCAGTACGTCATGGCCGTGGACCGTGAGAGCGAGGCGCTCGCCGACCTCAACGACCCGCTGCACCCGCCAGTTCTCCGGGCGATCCGCCGGACGGTAGAGGCGGGGCGCGCCGAGGATGCCTGGGTCGGGATGTGCGGCGAAATGGCCGGCGACCCGGACCTGACGGAGTTGCTCGTCGGCCTCGACCTCGACGAACTGAGCATGAGCGCGGTGACCGTCCCCGCTGTGAAGCGTCGGATCGAGGAAACCATCACCGACGACGCCGAGGATCTGGCCGAGCGAGCCCTCGAAGCCGAGACCCGCGACGAGGTTCGGTCGCTGCTTTGAGAAGCGGGAGGATCTCGACGTGCTCTGCTATGCGGTTGGAAAACATCCACGATAGGTCAAGAATCAGTACAACCTCGGAAAGTTCCTCTTCTTCTACCCGCTCACAGTTGGCGACGAACAGTGGTGTGCCGCGCTCGGAGTCGACGCACTCTACCTCCCCTGTGCGGTCCAAGAGTCGCAGAACGCCGTCGACTTGTCGTAGGGCGGTAAAAACCCAGAGCGGAGACTTCGTCCCGCGCGTGGATTTTGGAGAAGAGGGCCGTGGTGAATCGCCAGACGTAGCGTTATTTCACTGTTTCAGAGTTCGCTTGATGTTGTGAACCGCACACATCAAGACGAGTTCGCGAAATTCACCGTAGTCAGGTTCGCGCACGCACGGCGTCGCCGAGCGTGCGCTTGATCGTTGAGAAGACGGTCTCACACATCGGTCGTTGGCGGTATCGAGGCCCATCGATCCGCGCGTTATGCGCGTGATCGATGGGCCGGAACTCGCGATGTTTGATCAGCGGTCTCACACCCTCTTCGCGGAGGTTTTCGGTAAATCCATCCAATCGTAGCCTTTGTCGCCAGCCGAGCTGTGTGTCGTGGCGTTTTTCGGTCGTACAGTGAACGTGCAGAATGGCTTTGGTTTTTGTATCAACGAGAGCTGTTGCTTTGAGCGTCTGAACCCGGTAATTCGTCCGCCGGCAGTAGTGTTTGCTCGCGGTTTCGCGCTCGAAAAACGTCGCGTCGATGGCGGCGTGTCCGCTCGGCTCGCGCAACTGCGCCGACAGGCGCAGCAGCACGCGCCAGAGTGCTGTCTTAATCTTATCAAACCACTTGACTAGCGTGGAGTGGTCGGGGAGATCGGCCGGTCCAAGACCGATCTCCCCGAGAATATGTGGCATCTCGCTCAGCAAATCTAGTGCTTCTCGATACGATTTCTCTAGGTAAACCCGAAGACAATGCAGCGACACAAAAGCGTAATCGTCGAAGCCGCCACCCCCTTCGGGGGCAGCAACTTCGCCTCGGCCACCAACAGCATTTTGAGCTAACTGAACGACTTTGCTCGTGAAGCGGGAGATCTTCGACATAGAGCATCGGCGGTTTCCCGCTTCATCTTCCAGTTCTACCGGTCGAAGCCGACGCAGTATGACGATTCACCAGAGCCCTCGACTTCGAAGAAGTCCCTGATGATGAGTGGAATGGGCAGCCGATGTGGGAATGCCAGCGCTGTGAAGTGCCCCGATATAGACCGAAACTGGAAGGATTTCGGTAAGCAGGATGGCAACCTAAACCTACGATAGGTCTCTATGAATCGCTAGACAACAGTGGCTTCCGCCACTATATCCAGGTGGCTTGATCCGCTACTCGTGGACAATTCCGGCTACAACTTCCAGCGAATCCATCCTGGCGAAACGATTGAACTTATTTACAGGGGACGCTAAGACGGTATACCCTAATACCCTATGGCGATTGACCGGAGTCTTCGCTCATAATCATGCCTGAAACTGACTCAGACAGTTCAATCACTATACGTGCTTAATGACTAGCCAGATAGAACTCGATTCTACGAAAACCCTATATTAATATTGTTGGAGTGCTCGGCATCGTGTTTAGTTACGCGAATTCCACCAGACGGCAAAGGCTTGTAGCCACGTTTCGGCGGTCGCTGGATCGACGTGACCAAATATATTGCTAAATGAAGGAGTCCGGAGTTTTATTTCTTTAAAGACACGTTTGACAGTGTTCCGATTTCCATGTCGTTCGGGTCGAAATCGGATCCCGGCTCGTTGCAATGCAGCCGCTAGATGGTGTGCGTGATCGACGAGAAACACCGCGTCCTCGACGTCGTGTTTCTCACGAAGCTCTCGCAGAAACCGTTGCGTCAATGCCGCCGTAGTCGTCGTAAACAGCTGTAAATGCAGAAACTCGTTCGTCTCGGGATCGACAGCGGCGTACAGCCAGAACTGCTGGCCATTGATTCGGATCACCGTCTCGTCGAGCTCGACGTGATCCGGACTTGCGTTGCGAGCGGGCTGTAGATTTGCCTTCTGCACCCAGTCGTGAACAGCTTTCCGCGACCGTTTGACACCGAACTTCTCAAGCTCTGAGATGGTATTCGAAAACGATAATCCGCCAAGATGGAGTCGAATACCGAGCTTCATCAGCCGACGCGGTATCCGCTCTCGCTCTACAAAGTCTAGTTCGATCCAGTCGCTACAACTACTGAGGCGAGCAATTTTCGCCATAGACCAGCTGAAAATCACCTCGCCTCATTCTTCAGCCTTAACTAAACACGACCTGGTGAATCGCCAGACGTAGCGTGATTTCACTGTTTCAGAGACTGCTCGATGTTGTGAACCGCACACATCAGAACGAGTTCACGAAATTCACCGTACCAGGTTCGCGCACGCACGGCGTCGCCAAGCGTGCGCTTGATCGTCGAGAAGACAGTCTCACACATCTCTGGTTGCCGGTAGCGAGGTCCATCGATCCGCGCGTTGTGCGCGTGATCGATGGGCCGGAACTCACGATGCTTAATCAGCGGCCTCACACCCTCTTCGTGGAGTTCCTCGCGTAATTCCATCCAGTCGTAGCCTTTGTCGGCAGCGAGGCTGTGCAACTCGCCCGCCGCAACGCGGGCGAGTTGCCAGCCGAGTTGGGTGTCGTGACGGTTCTCAGTCGCAGAATGAACGTCCAGAACAGCCTGTGTCCCTGTATCGACGAGAGCGGTTGTTTTGAGCGTCTGGACGGGGTAATTTTCCGACGACAGTAGTGTTTGCTGGCGTTTTCGCGGTCGAAAAACGTCGCGTCCATCGCAGCATGACCAGATGGCTCGTGCAGCTGCGCCGATAGGCGCAGCAGCACTCGCCAGACAGCCATCTTGGTTCTGTCAAACCTCTTCACTACGTCGAATGATCAGGGAGATCGCCTTTCTGAAGCCAATCTCCGCCAGTATTTGTGGCGTTTCGCTCAAGAGGTTGAGCGCTTCGCGGTAGGATTTCTCTAGGTAAACCCGCAGACAATGCAGCGAAACGACGGCGTAGTCGGCGAATCCGCCGCCACCCTGCGGGGCGGCGGATTTGCCTCGGCCACCAACAGCACTTTTAGCTAACGTCACGACCTTTCCAGTGAACCGGGAAATTTTGGACATGAACCATCCGCCATTTCCCGCTTCAACTCCCTAGTTCTGACGGATCAAGTTAGCGCCGTCTTGTGATTTACCAGAGCTACTAGTTTAGTCTGAGTACCGTCGTTTTTGTATGCTAATGCCCTTAAAGTCATTGTCTCGGCTTCCTTCTTTCCACGTTATCGGGGCATCTTGTATTTCCTCGATGGAGATCGCGTCGAGATGATCCACTACACTCTGCAACAGGATTTGGGTAGATGATTTTAACGTTTACTATAGTTAGATGACTCTATACCTCACAGCATGTGGCGTACCAGTATGCGTTCCTATGGTCTCTCAGACCGAACAAAGGTGATATAGACGAAGGCCTGAGCGATAAGTACAGGATGCTAAGACAGCGTTAGCACACGACGCAATTGTCGGCGCGTTCAATGCGCCGACTTGCGTCAATGTTCGGCAGCTAAGGTCAAGCTTGGGAGGATGACCAAGCTGCAAGTGTTGGCTAAGGCCAACATATAACATAAGGGGATATTAGGACTTAAATATTTATGTTTATATACTATTATCTAAACATATATTTAAATAGATATTTGTCGAGTTATAAACTATGTTCGGCTCTGGCGAATCATAAGACTGCGCCGACTTGGTCCGTCAGAACCAGGGAGTTGAATTGGAAAATGGCGGATGCTTCATGTCCGAAATCTCCCGCTTCACTGGAAGGTTTGAATACATTGTCGCCGAGGCCGGGATCAACGAGACAAGGAGACGCAGTTTGTATACTTCGGACGTTCAAAGGTTCCGCAAATCACTCACGGGCACCTATCTCGATATGCTCAGCGACAAGTTCGATAATCAACTCAACAGCTCTGGTGAACCGCTAGACTACGGCAGCTTCTAGGACTATTTCCAGTGGCTCAGCCCGCTACGCTTGGACCATTCTGGCTACAACTTCCAGCAAATCCATGCTGGCGAAGCGATTGGATAATTCAAAGGAGCCCTAAGACAGTCTAACCTAACGCCCTTTGGTGATTCACAAGAGCCGGTCGACACTGTACCCCACGAGTGAATGTCTGAATCCACTGATCGACGGGCTGCTCGCGGGGGGACGACCGTCGAGGAGGCGGTTTCGCGCTATCTCGGTTCGCTCGACTCGGGTGTCTCCCGGTCAACAATGCGATCGCCGCTGACCGAATTCGCGGACTTCTGTGATCAAGAGGGCGTGCAGCAAGTCGATGCACTCGAAACGAATACGCTCCGGGAGTACGGGATGTACCTTCGCGAGCGTGCCATCGACCAAGAGCTGGCAGCGTCGACGGCGAACACATATTTCAACTACGTGCGCGCGTTTCTCTCTTGCGTCCGCGACGAACTGCTAGACACCAACCCAGCGAATACACAGCGTGCAGAAGAGTTTCTCCCCGAGGACAAAGGCGATCGCAACCGCCAGTTCTGGGATCCTGAAGACCGCCAGCAGCTCATTAACTACGTCACCGAACGTGTGGATATGGCGCTCGAGGGTACGATCGAAGTTTCTCGTGAGACCGCCTATCGCGACCGGGCGATCGTGGTTTTGCTCGTCGATGCCGGCGTCCATGGCGCCGAACTATTCCGGGATCCGCGTGATGACGATCGTGACGGTGTGACCTGGGGCGATGTCGATCCCGAGAATCACTCTCTCGAGGTGTTCGGGGAATCCGTCAGTATGAGCGCGTTGGGCTTCCATCGGCTGCTCGAGACGCACTCGAGCGGTATTGTCGCGTCGCTGAGCCGCCAACTGATGTCTGGCCGATTTTTCCAACTGGGCACGCTCCCTCGAAATATGCTGCATACCGTGAGGTGACTGGGGAAGACCCGGATGAGAATGTAGACATTGACGATGCGCTTCGAAATGTTGAGATTCCGCCGCCAGCACTCACGAAGGCCGGTGGTTGATCAGTGATGAAACGGCTCACACAGGAAGCTGGCATCGATCTCGAGGATGGCGACTATCTGAAACCCCATGGCGCGAGGCGGGCGCTTGGGGCTGAACTGTACGAGAAGGGTCATTCCGAACTTGCGCAGGCACTTCGACACAAATCCATCGAGATAACCCACAAGTCGTACTCCGACATTCAAGCTAAAGACGTTGCCGACGGGATTGATGAGGTGCGAGAATAAATAATACTTACAAACATGAATTTGTACACACACTGTCTATTTTAGCACTTCCTCGACCTTGACAGCTAAAATCCACTCTTTGCCGTAGGTTTCGAGGTGCGTCACGAACTCCTGGGAACAGTAGCTCATGTCGAAGAGATAGGTGTCTGTCGGGACACTTGTCTCGATAAGTTCATCGACAAGTTCGAGAGCTAACTCAACACGTCGCTATGCGTCTTTTTCGTAGAGTCTGAATCCGAGTGGATAAGTCGTTTTCTCGTCAGCATAGAGTGCGTAAATCAGACTCTGAACCCAGATATAGCCGTGGGCAGTATGTTCGTAGAATTTTCCGACGTTCGGTAATTGCTCCCCGGTTTTGTGGGTGACGGTGTCGTCGATGATGACGACATCGTCACTGGCTCCACTTCGTGTTGTTGGCCTATTGGAGAAACTCTAGACGTTCTTTGTTGAGTTGGTCTTGTCCCAGTCGTACTCGGTGAGGAACTTGTTCAGGGAACGCTCGCTTTTCGCAGGAAGAACGTGAGTCGAGATACCTTGGACGGTCTTGTTGCTGGCCGCAACAAGACCTGTCACGTACGCCTTGACGTGATGTTTCTACCTCGTTGAGAAACACGCAAACTGGACAATTGGCTCAGTACATGACGGGAACGACGTGATCCGGAGCATCAATGGTTCACATGCTCCCTATGCGCTCTATCAGCATAGGGTACGAAGTCAAGTAACTACACAGTGTCGACAAACTCAAAAGATTAATTATAAAAAATATAGGTTAGCGTGAGTCTCCGCCGAGCCCCAGTTCGTCGCGAAACGCGGACGTCAGACGGTCCGCCGTCCAGCCGGTCTCGTTTATCGCGGTCCGCTCGATTTCGGGCTCCGAGAGAACGCTGACGGAGTCGCCGACGGCGCGGATCGTCCGGCCGGTGATGCCGGTTGCGTCGTTGCTCATCAGTGCGGCGACAACCGGCGCGATTTTCTCCGGCGATTTCGACTCGTCCTCGAGGAGGTCTTCGGTCATTCGCGTGTACGCGATCGGCAACAGAGCATTCACCCTGACGTTCGAAGTTGCTAGTTCCTGTGCCGCCGTCCGCGTAAGTCCGAGGATTCCCGCCTTTGCCGCACCGTAGTTCGCCTGTCCAACATTCCCGAGCGCCGACGGACTCGTGACACTCACGAACGATCGCTCCGACGAGAGCCCGCCCTCGGTCTCCTCGTCGCGGTTGCGCCAGTGGCGAGCGAGGTTCCGAAGGAGCGAGAAGTGGCCGCGGAGGTGAACGTGGACCACGGTGTCCCACTCGTGATCGGTCATGTTCGTGAGATACGAGTCACGGAGAATACCGGCGTAATTGATCGCCCCATCGATTCGTCCGTACTCCGAGAGAGTATCCTCGATGAGCGTTTCCGTGTACTCGAGACTGGTTATGTCGCCGAAGTGAGCCATTGCCTCGCCGCCGTCAGCTTCGATTTCCTCGGCGGCCGTCGCGGCGGGCTCTTCCGCCGCTCCATCGCCCTCGAGGGACGTCCCGAGGTCGGTGATGATGACTGTCGCGCCGTTCGCAGCGAGTTCCGCCGCCGTGGCTCGACCGAGGTCACCGCCGCCGCCAGCGACGATGCACACTTTTCCGTCGAGAAATTCGTTCATCCGTACTATTCGGTATCTACCGGCGCTTATAAAAGGAATGGGTATCTCGAGACAGACTCGAAACGTTGTTGATTGTCACGTGTACTGGCGGCGAGGGATAAGTTTCGACGGGTCCAGCGGATTCCGAAGTTCAGTCGTCTTCAATCCGGACGAGATTGGTCTTGTATTCGGAGAGTTCGATTTCCTCGGTCGGGAGGATTGTTGGATCAACCGAACGTTCAGTTGCGCTCTGACCATGGTTGCAATATCGTCGATGAGTTCGTCCTCGGGACGATCAGTGTCGGAATCACGAGCGACCTTATCGGAATCGGCTCGTCGAATCGGACCTTTCCCTCGTGGGGCAACACAACTTTCATTTTTGGTGATGCTCCCTCGATTTCACTGACAACTTCGCGGACCCTCGCAGGGTAGATATTTTGAGCCTTGTAGATGAGCATGTCATTTGCACGGCCAATGATCTCGAACCGCGGGGATGTTCGCCCGCACGGCACTGTCTAGTTCAGCACCTCCTCAGCTGGTGTTCGTCCATTGAGTGCTTAATTCGGCCGATTGTGGTTATAATGGTGTCTGAAGCGTCTAAGCACCGGCGTGCACTAGCTGGACTGCCCCGCCAGAAGGAGTGAAAGCGATCGATCCGCATTGAGACAGTCTGAAACCACTTTTCGACGTGGTTTCGCTCGCTGTAGTTGACCGCTTAATTCGTGACGTGCGAGGGCAGTCAGATAGCCGCCAGCATCGACAAGAAACTCTATATCGTCGGTTTCGTGTTTCTCGATGAGTCGGTGCAGAAATGCCGCCGCGGGGTCGGTCCCGCGGCGGCTGTACACGTCAATTTCCAGCAGAAGCTTCGATTCTGTGTCGATTGCGGCGTACAACCACTTTTTCTCGCCGTCGACCTCGATCTGTTTCTCGTCGGCGGGTCGCTTTGTGCTTCTGAGAGTGTGTGTGTCCAGTTCCAAATTGCGCCGTGAGAACGGTCAATACCGAGTAATTCGAGCACTGCGACGACCTCTCGAATCGATAATCCCATCGAATGGAGACGCACCCCGAACACCCTGACGGGTGTCGGGGTGCGCTCGCTCTCCCAAACTTCATCACAGTCCACGTCTACGGCCTCTCTGAGCAGGTTGGCGAGTTGCATAAGCACTTCTCGCCACCACCTGCTCATTCTTCAAACCTTCATCTAGACAGTGCCCGTTTCAGTAATATGGCTCCTAAACAGTATTTGTCATATACAAATATAAACGTCTAATTCGTATTGAATGCTCCCCCAGATTTACGAACATATGGATGTAATAAGATTGTTCTATTAGTTGCCTATCTTTGGAATTACGATTCTCCTCATTTCAGTCGTTATTCGTTTCGGTCTTTTGAATGTATATTAATCTCTATCTCATTCGAAATTTCCTTTACCTTATTAGGGATCTTCTCATTAAATATTTGGCCAGTCCATGTAGCTGCTGACCCTGAAATACTGATTGCCCCAAGGACTTCCCCATTATTGTCCCGACAAATTGGTGCACCGACGGCTCGAATACCATGCATATGTTCCTGATCATTAACTGCATACCCCTGTTTTCGTACTAATTTAAGTTCATCTAGAAGTTGTTCACGATCTGTAATTGTTTGGGATGTCTGAGTTGGAAGACCGTGATCATCGAGGATTTGATGGACCTTTGGTTCAGGAAGTTGTGCAAGGATTGATTTTCCACCTGCAGTACAATGGATATGGTTCTGGAGATTTCCTCTTTTCTTGATGTGAAGGTCGAGACCAGCGGTATTTTCACCATATACTTCCTCTAATATCAACAGTCTATTATTGTATTCCTTCTGCAGGTGTACGCATCCGCCGACCTCATGAGCTACTGCTTCAATAATATCTTTCGAAGCCGAGTACAACTCTGTGCTATTTCGAACTCGAACTCCATATGGAATAAACATCGACCCGATTCGGTACTTTGTTCCTTCTTGTTCAATAAACCCGTAATCCTTTAGCGTCGCAAGATAGGTGTGAATACTCCCTGCGGAGAGAGGGACGACCGATTCGAGATCTGCTATCGTTGCTGGCCCCTCCATGCGGAGGTATTCGAGTATATCACCTGCTTGTTCGATCGATTTGACTTTTCTTCCTTCGCTTTTTGAAGTCATGTTGGTTGGTAACACTCACGCCCACATAGGTCTTTGGTATTGCCAAAAACTTTGTTTCGTTACTCGTGAAAAGTGAGGCGATGAAATATACGCGCCTATCTCGATTGTCAGAGATTGAATCAGACTCCCAACGAAAATTCAAAAGTACTCAACTGTGCATTTCAGACAACCGCACACTGCCGAAATCAATTGTACCTATGAGGGCAGCACTCTCATTATTTCCTGCTGTCGCCAGAGCTTTCGTCTACGAAATGGCGACACAGATCGCTGAATCTGAAGGACTGGAAGCGACTGAAAGCTCAGGAGGTTACAGAGGCGATGGTGAAGGGATTGACCGACTGGTGATTAAACCGCAGAAGTACAGCGAAGAGCGACTCTGCAAGAGACGGCCTCAACCGGTGATAGAAGCCGCCGGGAGAGATCGTCTCGTCAACTGTCAAGTTGTAGCTGCGTCTGAAGCCAGCGAGTGGCGCGAGACGATGGAGCGATCCGGGACTCCGAGCACACGCTCATGTACTTCCTCTCGGACGGCGAGTACCAGTGGAACCCCATCATGCTGTTCCCCACCCGCGACATCGGCGAGCGCTGGCTTCACGAGTTCTACAAGAACCACGGCAAAACCGTGATGAACGGGCGCACGTCGGTGATGACGAACGTCCTCGAGTTCGGCGCCAGCACCGACCTCTTCGACAACATCGACGCCGAAAACGGGAAACTGAAAGCTACTCCTCGACCGGCAGTGAGCCGTACCGCTCCTCGAACGACTCGGTGAGCGCGAGCTTGTCGAACTTCCCGGTCGACGTCTTCGGCACCTCGTCGACGAACTCGAAGCGGTCCGGCAGCCACCACTTCGGGAACTCCTCAAGGAGGTGCTCGCGGAGGTCATTGGCGGTTACGTCGACCTCCGCTACCACGTACGCCACAGGTCGTTCCTGCCACTTCTGGTGGGGGACACCGATAACGGTCGCTTCCGCCACGCGGCCGTGGCCGATGAGCGCGTTCTCCAGTTCGATCGAGGAGATCCACTCGCCACCGCTCTTGATGACGTCGTCGAGGCGGTCGACCACGTCGATGTAGCCGTACTCGTCGATGGTCGCGACGTCGCCGCTGCTGAAGTAGCCGTCCTCGGTCCACGACGTTTCGGTCGCCTCCGGACGGCTGTAGTACTCGCCAGCGAGCCACGGCGCGCGCGCCTGCACCTCGCCGGGCGTCTCACCGTCGTGGGGCACCGGGTCGCCGTTCTTGTCGCGCAGCCGAACCTTCACGCCCGGCGCGGGGACCCCCGCCTTCATCCGCAGGCGGTCCTGTTCGTCCTCCGGGAGCTGTTTCACTTCGGTCGTCATCAGCGTGTTCGCGAGGTGCGGGGACGCCTCCGTCATCCCGTAGCCCTGCCCGATGGGGGCCTCGTACACCTCGTCGAACTTCCGGATGAGCGATTCCGGCGGGGAGCTCCCGCCGATGAGCACGCTCTGGAGGGTGTCCAGCACCGCCGGCCCGAGCTCGTCGGACTCCTCGATGATGCGATCGACCTCCATCCACACCGTCGGGACGGCCGCCGCGATCGACACGTTCTCCTCCTCGATGATGGGTATCAGCTCGTCGGGGTCGGTGTGCTGGCCGGGCAGCACGATCTTCGCGCCCGTGAACGTCGTGGTGTACGGGAACCCCCAGCCGTTGACGTGGAACATCGGCACGACGGGAATCACCACGTCGGACTCGCTGACGCCGAAGACGTCCACGTGGCTGTGCATCATCGTGTGCAGGAACTGCCCGCGGTGGGTGTACTGGACGCCCTTCGGGAGCCCCGTTGTGCCCGAGGTGTAGCAGAGCGCGCTCTCCGTCTCCTCGTCGATGTCCGGCCAGTCGTAGTCCGTCTCGTAGCCCGCGATGAACGACTCGTAGTCCGTCACGGGTTCGAGGCTGGTCTCCGGGATGGCGTCCTCGTCACCGAGAACCACGTACTGCTCGATGGTGTCGAGTTCATCGGCGATGGGTTTGATGGTGTCGACGAACTGCGGGTCGAGGAAGAGGAGCCGGTCCCCGGCCTCGTTGATGATCTTCACGAGGTGGTGCTCGGGCAGCCGGTGGTTCACCATGTGGATGGAGCGCTCGCTGCACGACGGCCCGAAGTAGAGCTCGTAATGCCGGAAGTTGTTGAGCGCCATCACACCCGAGCGGTCCCCGGGTTCCATCCCGTAGTCGTCGAGGGCGTGCGCGAGCTGGCTGATGCGCTCGTAGGCGTCGCCGTACGTGTATCGGTGCGTGCTACCGTCGGGGAGCGCGGTGACGATCTCCTTGTGGTCGAAGAGGTCTCGCGCACGCTCCAGGAACGTCGTGATCGTCAGCTCGTAGTCCATCGTCATGCTGTCTCACCCTGTGGTTCGAACTGGTAAAATACCCGTTGCTGGTCCAGCCCGTCCTCGATCTCCGTGATCACCAGCGACACCGGGTCGCCGATGGAGAGGTCCTCGTACTTCGCACCGTCGATGCGCGCCGACAGCCGCACATCCGCGCCGTCGAGCTCCACGACGCCGGTGACGAACGGCGTCTCCATCCCGAGCGGGCCGCTCCCGCGGACCGTGGAGAATGCGAACAGCGTCCCCTCATGGGGCAGCGAGACGTACTCGAGGTCGTCGCTCGTGCACTCCGGGCAGATCACCCGGGGCGGAAAGTGGAGTTCCCCGCAGTTCTCGCACCGCGTCGTCGAGAGGTCGCCCTCGCGGAGACGGTCGTAGAACTCGTGGATGCGCGTGTGTTCGGCGTCCTGCAGGTCGTAGAAGTCCAGCAGGCGCGGTAGGTCGATGCGTTCCGGAATCGTGACGGTTCGCCGCGGCGGCTCGCCGCCTGCGTCTGTGTCTGTCATTGTGGGTCCCTCGCGAGCGTCATCACGCTGTGCACGGAGCCGCTCCCGCTGAGGTTGTGGATAAGTCCTGTCTCTGGACTGTCCGGCACCTGGCGGGCGGACTCCACCTCGCCCGTAAACTGCTTGTATACTTCCAGTGCCTGCGAGACGCCTGTCGCGCCGAGCGGGTGCCCGCAGCCGAGCAAGCCACCGCGGGGATTGACGGCGATGTCGCCGTCGAGTTCACTGCGGCCGTCCTCGACGAACTGGCCGCCCTCGCCCTTTTGTACCCAGCCGAGGTCCTCGTACTCGATGATCTCGCTGATGGAGAAGCAGTCATGAATCTCCGCGACGTCCAACTCCTCGACGGGGTCATCGATGCCCGCCTGCTCGTAGGCCTCCTCGGCGGCCACCGTGGCCTGCGGCCACCCGGACAGCGACGGGAGGTTGTTGATGGAGTTGCCCGACATCGTCGACTGCCCACTGCCCGTAACGTACGCCGCGGTGTCTGTGAGCTCGCGGGCCTTCTGTTCGCTGACGAGCAGGAGGCCGGCGGCGCCGTCCGTGATGCCGCTGCAGTCCAGCAGGCAGAGCGGCGGCGCGACTGGGTAGGAGTTCAGCACGTCGTCGATGTCGACCTCCTGCTGGAACTGCGCGTACGGGTTGTTCGCGGCGTGGCGCTTGTTCTTCACGCTCACCTGCGCGAGCTGCTCGCGCGTGGTGCCGTACTCGTGCATGTGGCGCTGCGCGAACATCGAGAAGAACGAGGGCGCGTTCAGGCCGTTCACGCCGTCGAACTCGCGGTCGAGCACGTTCGTCATGCTCGACTGCGTCTCCTCCATGTACGCGTCTCCGAGGTCCATCTTCTCGACGCCGAGGACGAGCGCGACGTCCAGCTGGCCGGCGGCGATGGCGAGCCACGCGTACCGCAGCGCGGCCTGTCCGCTCGCGCACGCCAGCTCCGTCCGTGCGATCATCTTGTCGGCGTTCACGCCCAGCAGTTCCGCCGCTAGCGGCGCGACGTGGCTCTGGAACGCGAACCGCTCGGGTTGGACCGCGCCGAGGAACAACCCCTCGACATCGTCCGGCCCGAGGCCGTCCACGTCGTCGAAGGTGGCCTTTCCGGCCTCCTGCACGAGGTCCTTCCACGTCGCCTCGCGCTTGCCCCAGTCTGCGTGTCCGCCGCCGACGATTGCAGCGTTCCGAGGCATCACTCGAACTCCGGCTCGCGGTCGTCTCTGAACGCTGTTACGCCCTCGACCATGTCCTCCGTGGTCGTGAGCAGGCCGAACGCCTGGTTCTCGGCGTCGAGGCCGGCCTGCAGGCTGGCGTCCTGTTCGTCGTCGATGACGCGCTTGGCGACTTTGAGCGCCGTCTTCGGGCCGTCCGCGAGGTCGCCGACGAACTCCTCGGCGGAGATCTGTTCGCCACGGAAGATCAGTTCCTTCGCGCAGCCCTCGCCGATGATGCGCGTGAGTCGCTGTGTGCCGCTGCCGCCCGGGATGAGCCCGAGGGTGATCTCGGGGGCGCAGAGCACGGTCACGTTCTCTATGTCAGTTGCTCCCATCGTAGAGATAGAAATTAAGACGGTTATTTAAACTAACGGTTACTCTGTTTCCTGATATGGGGTTTTAGTTAACTACTGATGCGTCCGGGGCTCGTCCCAAAGTTTTGCATGACCGGTCGTCGAAGCGGCGCGCATGCACGACGGAGTCGCTCGCAGCAGGTACGCACACGGCGCATCGACTGTCGAGGAACTGCGGGTGAAACGACGATGAGCGTCCTCAACGACCACGTGTGCATCGTCGGCGACGGCGGGAACAGCCTCGGCGAAGCGACCGCACGAGCGCTCGCCGACCACGGCGCAACAGTCGTCGTCAACGACCTCGGTACGTCCGTCCACGGCGAGGGGGGCGACCCCGAAGTGGCCGAACGGATCGTCGAATCCATCCGCGAGAACGGCGGCGACGCGACCGCCCACGCCGGCGACCTCACGGAGTTCGCGTACGCCGACAATCTCGTCGCCGACACCGTCGACGAGCACGGCCGCGTCGACAGCGTGCTGAACTTCGCGGGTATCCTCCGGGACGACATCAGCTACAAGCTCGACCCCGAAGACTGGCGCGAGGTCGTCCAGACGAACCTCACGGGCCAGTTCACGCTGCAGGCCGCCTGCCAGAACTGGCGGGAGCAGCTGGTAACGAGGGCTTCGACCGCCACCGCTCCTACCTCGCAGCGAGCGCGCACTCCGTGCGCGGCAACGTCGGGCAGGTGAACTACGCCGCCTCGAAGGCCGGAATCCAGGTGACGGTGCGCACCGTCTCCTCGGAGATGCACCGCCACGGCGTCCGCGTAAACGCGCTCGCGCCGAACGGCTACACGCAGATGACCGAGACCGTCCTTGGGGAACATCGCCCGTACACGCGCGAGCAGAATGCCGTCGTTGTCGTTGATGATGTCGACGTCGAGCTCGTAGCCGCACAGCATCTCCTCCCGATCGAGGAGAGTCGCCCAGTCTCGGGAACTGCGGCCGCGACGGTGATTTCCGCTGTCGTCACCGCCGCCGCCGAACGCCGTACAGCCGGCCAGCTCGCTCATTCCGAGCGCGCCCGCTGCGCTGACTGTCTTCAGGTACGACCGCCGCGTGAGGGATTTATCGAATCCGCCCCCGGAATCTAATGTGGGAACATTATGTTAAAATTCTCGGTTATATGGGGGGATATGTAAACTAGAACGCTAGTTAATGATAACAAGCACGAATCCACTCTCAGTATGGAGCAGAAGTATAACATACTTTTACTAACGGTAATAATACTACACCTTGGAAATCCCGGATGTTGGGAAAACTATTTATCATAAAAAGATCCTTGTTGAGTTGTAGCATGGTAGAATATACTCGGCGAGACGCATTAAAACGAGGTACCGCTCTGGGTGCAACTGTCGGACTATCGGGACTAGCAGGTTGCAGTGGCATCCTCGGTGGCGGCGGCAGTCAGGGGCTCCGATTCAATTTTACGGTTCCGATTGAGAATACTGGGTCACTGTTCGACATTCCGGAGATTCAAGATGAGCTCCCGAATGTCGGAGAAGAATACGAACTCAACGTCTCGCAAGATGGTGCCACAACAGATTCGGTAAACGCGTTAGCAGCCGGAGAAACAGATGTGGTCCTAGTCGCAAATGTTAGTTACGCAAATACTATTCTCGGGGAAGCAATTCCCGGGGGGTTAACGGCAATCGCGAGTGGGTTCGGTGATGCATATGAGGATAATTATGGGTTCACCGTGTATTCTCTCCCGGATTCGGATATCACCGAGCCAGAAGACCTAGAAGACGCTACACTCGCTGTCAACACTCTAGGTGGCGGGATCTACGCTGTTTGGATGCACCAACTACGGGAGGTTGGACTTAGTGAGAACGACGTCGAATTCGTCGAGCAGGGGTTTCCGACGTTTGCAGCGGGCCTGCGGGATGGGATATTCGATGCAGCGATTTTCCCCGCGTTGTTTGCACCAGAACCACGCTCCGAAGGCTTCACGGAAGTATTTCGTAGTCAGGACGTCCTCGACCCGTACCCGCACGCATTTCTCGCAACCGGGAATAATGTACTCGATAATAAGGAAGATAACGTGCGTGCCTTCCTTGACGACTATCAATCGCTGATCGACTATGCGTTCGATAACCGGGATGAGGTAGTCTCACTAGCCAGCGAGCACTTCGAGATCTCTGAAGAGACCGTTGATGCATTTTACCTCACGGAGAATGATTATTACCGAGGATCTGCCGAGATCAACATGGATGAACTCCAGTATGCAGTTGACCTGGTAAATGATGTTGATGTCATCGAGGAATCGTTCGACGTGACCGAATATGCCACAAATGAATACCTCCCGTAATTCATCGATTGTTACGGGGTAGCTGTACTGACTATACCGATTGGTATACGAACAACGCCGCCTAAACGCGGAGGTTGAACCGTTACGGAGAAGCCACCTTGCGGATACTCCTCCTAACAATTACTTTGTATGATGATGGACGAGTACGGACTAGGATAGAGCATCTTCACTTGAATATATTATTTTATATTTAGTATATTTAATAAAATAATGAAATCCCCTTCTCTAACTATGAATGAATTCAGGCGGAAGCGACTACGTGGATCGGTTCTGTACGTTTAACTCGGGGCGTGCTGTAGACAGCGTCAACGGCTGATACTGCCGATAACAGATTTCCTGTCGTGTACCGACCCGTTGGAGGAGTTTCAGTACTTCACAAAGCCGGTTAGTTAGAACGTCTGCTTGCTAATGGTGGGTCTAGAACCAAGCAAGCAGACGGTGAGATCCACAAGGACCACCTTCTTAACTTTCTCGTCAACCGACTTGACGAGGAAGTTCTGCTCTCCTTAGACAATAACGCTGAAATCACTGCTGAAGACATCTATGAGGTCCTCTACCATCTCCGGACGAAGTTCGAGCCGGAGCGGCTCGAACGAGTCACTAACACGCTCCTGCGAGAGAATCTCGATGAACTGCTCCCGAGAAGGTGGAGGTCTGGGCAGACCCCCCACCTGCGGCCCTACTACGGTGATGAAGACGACACGAATGGACTCTTCCACTCGGTCGCAAGGCGTGAAACCACTGCGTTCCACGTCTACACTACACTCTACGCGCGTGTGAAGAACAAACGCTACACGCTGGCGGTACGCCGTCTCGAAGACGGCGATACCGCCAGCAGTGTCCTCGCTGAGTTCCCCAGTATCCTCGACGGCCTTGACACCTAGTACGTGAGAGAAGTTTTGGAGCTGGAGAGAGATAATCGATACACAGTGAGCGGTAGTCCTCCTCAAGTGGTTCGTACGCCCGAAAGCCGTCAGTATAGACGGTTAACGACTCCTGCTGGCGGTTGGCCAACAGGAATCGAATCCGTGATTCAGTCGCGGCTTTCGCCGGGATCACGTGTCGTTCATCGATGCCACGATCTGCGAGAACAAACACAGGAGGTTTGTCCTCAGCGTAATGTTCCACGTCCGCGCGTGGACAGGCCACGCGAGCGCGACGGTTGGTCGCGCTCGCGGCCCTTGAGCCCCACTTTCACGTAGAATCCGTCGATCTCAATCGGATCTTTGAGGTGTAGCCGAGGCGCGTCCAGCGTTCGGAGAAAGCGCTGGACACGCCGGTAGATCTCTTGTAGGAAACGTCGATATCCACGCCTAACTGCCTGATACTCGTGTTGAAGCGGATGTAGGTGTAGACGGCGAGAAACGACTTTCTGAGCGCCATCGCTGAGTGTTCGAAGACGGTGCCGGTCGGTTCTATTGAATCCACCGACGGCGTCGAGGTAAGTCGTCAGAATGATTGAATTGAAGCGGAAGAGGAACCTTTGTGCGGAAGACTCTCTTCCGCTTCGTCAAACAGGCTATGTCGATCGCACGAAAACTTACTGATGCAGCGCTGATAGAGATCAGCCATCCTGCCGGCAACGAAGTTGCCGGCTGGAAGCACGCTGTCTTGCATTTTCCCCGGCTGCACATGGAAGCGACACTCGAAGAAGTCCTCGATTGGACCGAAGAGATGGAGCAGGTACGAGCCGCGCTCGCTCTCGAGCGCGGCGAGCTCCCCGGCCCATCCGCGCTCTGCAAGTCGTTTGATCGAGCACCGATGCAGATCTAGCGAGAGCTGCTCCGACTCTCGTCGGAGCTGCTCGACCACTCCAGTCACGCTGCTATCGATGCCACGTACTTTGACCGTCGACCGGCATCAACCCACTACCTCAAGCGCTGTGGCCGAGACGTATGGACGATACAAGCGACATGCCTCGTCGATACCGCGCAGGGCGCGGTTATCGACGTCCACTGCAGCACGAAGTGGCCGAACGGAACCAACATCGGGCCGCAGGTCGCCCGGCGCAACGCCGGCGACCTGCTCAGCCTCGCCGCCGACAAAGGTATAACGACATGAGCTTCCGCGAAGAACTCCGTTCCGAAGGCGTAAAACCACTGATCAAACATCGCGTCTCCGCATTCTACGATCACGCGCATAACGCGCGGATTGAGGATGAACGCTACAACCAGCGCTCGATCTGTGAAACCGCGAACTCGGTGATCAAGCGCTCGTACGGCTCCCCTGTCCGAGCGCGTTCCATGGTACCGCCAGTTCCGTGAAATCACTCTCGCAGCCGCGGTCTATAACGTCGAACAAGTCGTCAAGCAATGAATCTCGTCGCCCTCTGCGGATTCAATAGAGCCGTGCCGGCTGATCGTAAACGTGCGGTCGCAATCCTTACACAGATACCACTGAAACACTCGATAGCTGCCGTACCGAATCACAGATTCGCCACGGAAGCGCGGGCAATAGGCGCGACGCTTCGAGACGAACGTCTTGATTGGGAACATCGTTCGTCGGGTGACGTGATCGCGTCACCCTTGCCTGCTGTGACTTTTGACTACTGCTGGAACTGACCAACAACCCTCTACCCAAGAGCGTATATACTAAGCACGATTAACGATAACGTGTAGCACAATAGATGACGCAAAGCAAAATACACTCAGCTATTCACAATAGTGCACTTGGGTCTTGCTCGGTAAGTCAGCGGGGAGCAGAAGAATGACGGTTAAATACGATTTTACCGGTCAAACCGCAGTTGTGACTGGAGCAGCAGGGGGAATTGGCCGAGGAATCGCAGAACTGTTCGGTGAATGTGGGGCTTCCGTTGTGCTTGCCGATATCCAAGAGGAAAAGTTGCAAAAAACTATCAACGAACTCCGTGATAGAAATCACTCCGTATTGGGTGTGGAGTGCGATATTACTTCAGTGGAGGATGTCCGATCCCTCGTTCAGGAGACGCTCGATTCGTTCGGATCAATCGATATCTTAGTGAATAACGCAGGGATTTCATCACCAGGCGGTCTCATGGATGTCGATTTGGAACGATGGGGGAACATTATCGGGGTGAATCTCACCGGGACGTTCAATTGTACCCGGGAGGTAGCGCCAGTGATGATTGAACAGGGTGGCGGAAATATAGTAAATATATCCTCGATGGCTGGTAGAAATATCAGTCATTTTGGTGGGCCGGATTATACAGCTTCAAAATGGGGGATAATCGGTCTCACAAAACATACTGCATGGGATCTGAGCGAGTATGGAGTTCGGGCTAACGCGGTTTGCCCAGGACCAACACTTACTCCACTATCTGAACGCACTGCAACGGAGGAAGACCACCAAGAAGTGGAAGAGATGACCGCACTCGGTCGTTGGGGAACGCCTCAAGACCAGGCTAAGGCCGCCGCATTTTTGGTCTCAGATGCGGCATCCTTCATTACTGGGACGGTACTCGAAGTCGATGGAGGGGCGAGTCTGTCGAGCCGAGAAAAAAACAGTTGAATCCACCTGTCCTGAAGAGTTCCCTCTCACACTTCCGCAATCTGGAAGCTGGTCGACATCTACAGTCCACGATTCAGTACCACCCTTCCGATGTCTGACGTAGTTCGATTAGCGCTTGAGGGCAGTGTGTACGGCGCCTTTGAAAAGCCGATTAGGGAGAAAGACCGCGAATTCGCGGTGAAATATCGGAATGAGGAATTGAGTCCAACCAGGTACATTTGTATAACCTTCGGACCCGCTACTTGCTTACGAAGATGACGCCTGGTCAAACTATTTTTGGATTCTTTGCCGAGAGTACGTCTTCAAGTCACCTCCCCTCGAACAAGCTTTTTCTTTGTCTTGTGTGATGGTGTTTCCAGCGTGGCTGATAATGAGTACAACAACGCCCCGGAGAATGAGATTGAGTTTACTAGGCAGACCTATTTCCAAAAAGAGTTCTGGGAGAGGGTGAAATCACCCACATGCTTTAACTGTGATCCTATGTTATTTGAATATCAACCAAAACCCATCATTAACAATCCAGTATATTTATATGCCCTCATGTGAGTTTGAGTCATGGTGGCACTCGCCAGTGAACTTTCGTGAGAATCCAATTAGGAGATCAGAGCCGCTCGTTATATGATGGCTAAATAACTGGTACCCGTAATGACTGTATCACTTGAAGAATGAACATTCGTGCAAAGCGCAAAAATTCAACAACAGGTTACACAAACATGATAGAAGGCAAAGTCACGATCTCAGGCCTCGAAAAAGTCTACGATACTGGTGACGAACGAACGAAAGCAATCGACGACCTCTCGCTTGAGGTCCCTAGCGGTGAATTTCTAAGCGTTGTCGGACCTAGTGGTTGCGGGAAGAGTACATTATTGTACCTTATCGCGGGGTTCCTTGACGAGAGTGACGGGACAATCGCTGTTGATGGTAATGCCATTAATGGACCCGGGACGGACCGTGGCGTCGTCTTCCAGGACTATGCGTTATTCCCGTGGCGAACTGTGATGGGGAACGTCACGTACGGGCTCGAGCAAAAAGGGATAGATAAAGAGGAACGACAGACAACCGCTCAGCGATTCATTAATATGATGGATCTTGACGGATTTGAGGATAAATACCCAAAAGAGCTCTCGGGCGGGATGAAACAGCGTGTCTCGCTTGCTAGGACGTTAGCATACGACCCAAAAATCCTCTTAATGGACGAGCCATTTGGGGCGCTCGATCAGCCGCTCCGTGAATCGTTACAAGAGCATCTACTTGACATTTGGCGGGACGTCGAGAAAACTGTAATTTTCATCACGCACGACGTTGAGGAAGCTGTTTATCTCTCAGAGCAGGTTATGGTTATGACTCGTCATCCCGGAACCAAAAAGGAGATCTTCGATATCGACCTTGATCGGTCCGAAAGCCGTGAAGATGTTATCCTCTCCGAGGAATATACAGACATGAGAAAACAGGTATGGCAATCACTCCGTGAAGAAACCAACCCCAATACTGGAAACTAACCATGGCACACGCCACACTTCGAATTACGGAGTTAGGAAAGTCGCTCCCAGAACCTGTCCAGAAAACTGGCTGGTTCGTCTTTGAGTGGATACCAATCGCACTTGTCGCGGGATTTTGGGAGATAATAAGCGGGTCGTTTGTATCCAGCGAGATTCTACCCCCATTCTCAGAGGTGGTTCTGGCAACGTGGGAAATCATCGTAACTGGGCAGATACTGCCACATATCCAAGTTTCCCTCTTCCGGGTCACTGCTGGCCTCGGGATGAGTATCATAGTCGGTGTGCTACTCGGAATCGGTATGGCGAGGTTACAGAGTGTTGAGAACTTCTTCGAGGTGCCTCTGGCACTAATTTACCCTCTACCAAAGATCGCGCTTGTCCCCTTAGCGATTCTGTGGCTCGGAGTCGGGACAGCAACGTCCGTATTAATCGTATTCTTAGCTTGCCTACTGCCAATCGTGTTGAACAGCTACAACGCTGCGCAAAACGTCGATCAGAATTTAATTTGGTCAGTACAAATGATGGGAATGGACTCTTGGAAGATTCCTCTAAAAGTCGTGGTTCCCGCTACAATCCCGAGCATCCTAACTGGAATTCGCCAAGCGATCCCAATTGCATTTATCTCACTAGTCGGCGCGGAGCTTGTCGCGTCAAATAGGGGAGTTGGATTCGAAATCCTCCGGCATGGACAGATAGGAAACTACACTTCGATGTTCGCCGTTATTGTTGTAATCTCTCTCATCGCATTCTTCTCGGTGCGTGTGTATGAGTGGGGCGAACGGAGGTTGGTACAATGGACATAATCAGTAGCGATTCCATTAGCCGGGCTAATGTCATGGGCTTCGTAACGTCCATCTATTCGCTTGTACTCGTAATTGTGCTCTGGGAAATTATCGGGCAGTTCGGGTTAGTTTACTACTATTTCCTCCCTCCGATCTCGGATATCTTCCTGGAGTTATATGAGTTAACGGCCTCCGGTGTTATGGTACACCATGCATATCTGACCGTCAGGCGAGCGGTTATTGGGTTAGTAATTGCATGCACGCTAGGTGTTCTAGTTGGAGTATTAGCGGCTCGTGTTCGGGT
The DNA here is from genome assembly GCF_900116205.1 of Halostagnicola kamekurae. Lineage (NCBI taxonomy): Archaea > Methanobacteriati > Methanobacteriota > Halobacteria > Halobacteriales > Natrialbaceae > Halostagnicola > Halostagnicola kamekurae. The sequence continues at coordinate 378,052 of NZ_FOZS01000003.1, forward strand.
TATGGCATGGTTCTGGAATCCGATCATTGAAATTGGATATCCCGTTCCGATAATCGCGTTAATTCCAGTGTTCCTCTTCTGGTTTGGATCCGGTGACTTCTCGAAGATTGTGCTTGTGATTATTGGCTGTTTCTGGCCAGTTGCGATTAACGCTCGTAACGCAACACGAGATATAGACAAGAACCTCATCTGGTCAGCACGAATGATGGGTACGTCCGACCGAGAACTAATCCGAAAAGTTGTCCTTCCAGCGGCAGCGCCCGGTATCATTTCCGGAATTCAGATTGCACTCCCGCTATCACTCATCATTACATTCGTCTTCGAGATGACAGCTGGAGGCGGCGGTCTGGGTTTCCTCGAAATATCCGGGGTCAGAGACTTCAACTCCGCTCAAACCTATGCGACACTCATCGTGATGATGGTTATTGGGTTTGCCTTTGACCGTGGGCTCGTGCTCACTCGCTCGCGAATCCTCCGGTGGACTTAATCGACTTTCTTTTTAGTCAAATAGACGATGATTTAGTTAGTGGTTTTTGCCGCGGATTCACTTTCGGGCGTATTCTTTTGTACCTGTGATATAATACTCAAATTATGACTATCGTCGCAGCAGTCGACGGGGAACAGATTCCTGACCGGGTCGCGGAAGTCGGCGCCGACCTCGCCGCGCAGTACGACGAGGAGCTGGTCGTCGTCCACGTGATGTCTCAGGACGCCTACGAGGAGCGCGCCGACAGCGGCTCCACCGCGAACTTCGGCTTCCCGACCGCGTCCGGGACTGACTACGGCGGCACCGAAGGCGACTCCTACCCGGTCGACCAGGCGAACCGGGACGCCGCGGGCGTCGCCGAGGACGTCACCGAGCAGACGCTCGAGGACCTCCCGGCGGACGCCCGCTACGTCGGGCGCGTCGGCGAAACTGTCGACAAGGTGCTCGGCGTCGTGGACTCCGTTGACGACCCGACGTATCTCGTGGTCGGCGGCCGGAAGCGCACGCCCGTCGGGAAGGCGGTCTTCGGGAGCGCCACCCAGTCGTTCCTCCTCAACGCCGAGATTCCAGTCGTGACCGTCATGACCGAGGAGTGACCGGTAGACATAAGCACGACGTGGGCCACGTACGGCACATGCGGATTGATACCACAGACCGGTTCGCGGACTCGCTGGACGCAGCCGACGTCTCGTGTACGCGCGTCGAGGCCGCGGGGTTCGCGGACGCGCTCGCCGATGTAGTCGAGCAACCGGCCGTCGGCGTCCCGCTGGGCATCGACGGAGTCTCGCTGGACGACACGGACGTGGAGACGACGCCGACTCCGCGCCACCTTCGAGAGGCCGAGACCGGCGTCACGCGCGTGTACGGCATCGTGAACCACGGGACCTTCGTGATTCAGGCCGACGAGGCGGGAGCGGAGCCGGTGAGCCTCTATCCCACTACGCACGTCGGCGTCGTCTGCGCCAGCGACCTCCACGAGGACGTCTGGGAGACGGCGTCGTGGCTCCACGGGGAGTTCGACGCTGGCCGGGATTCGGCGGTGCTCGCGACTGGCACCAGCGCCACGGCGGACATGGGCGAACTCGTCTCGGGCGTCCACGGCCCACAGAAGGTCCACGCGGTGGTGGTGACCGACCGATGAGTACGGACCGACAGCGCAAGGCGGCGAAGCTTCGACACCTCCTCGAGACCGAGGGCGACGCCGTCTTCGAGAACACGACGCACGTCAACGAGGGGCGCTACGAGACCAACCGCCACCGTGACGACATCGACGAACTGCGGGCGGAGGCGAGGGGAATCAAGGAGGACGCCATCGAGGCCCTTCCCGAACTCGTCGCGACGGTCCGGGAGTCCGTGGAGGCCAACGGCGGTGAGGTGTACCTCGCCGACGACGCTGCGGACGCGAACCGATACATCACCGAGGTCACCGAATCGAAGGGCGCCGAGACGCTCGCGAAGTCGAAGTCGATGACCACCGAGGAGATCGACGTCAACGACGTGCTCGAAGACGCGGGCGTCGACGTCACCGAAACCGACCTCGGCGAGTTCGTCGTGCAGGTCGCCAACGAGGCGCCCTCGCACCTCGTGGGGCCGGCGTTCCACAAGTCCACGGAGGACATCGCGAAACTGTTCGACGCGCACTTCGACCCCGAGGAGCCCCTGAAGACCGCCGAGGACCTCACGCAGTTCGCGCGAGACCACGTCGGCGAGAAGATCATGGACGCCGACGTGGGGATGACGGGCGCGAACTTCGTGTTCGCGGAGTCGGGCACCATCGCGCTCGTCACGAACGAGGGCAACGCCCGAAAGTGCGCAGTCACGCCGGACACCCACGTCGCGGTCGCGGGCGTCGAGAAGCTGATTCCGAGCGTCGACGACTTCCCGCCGTTCGCCGAGCTCATCGCGCGCGCCGCAGGCGGTCAGGACATCGCGACGTACCTCTCGTTGCTCTCCCCGCCCGTCGACTCGCCGGTCGTCGACTTCGACGAGCCGGACGAGCCCCTCGACCGGAGCACGGACGACCGGGAGTTCCACCTCGTGCTGCTGGACAACGGTCGCATGGAGATGCGCGAGGACGACGAACTGCGCGAGACGCTGTACTGTATCCGCTGCGGGGCGTGCGCGAACTCGTGTGCGAACTTCCAGCACGTCGGCGGCCACGCGTTCGGCGGCGAGACGTACACGGGCGGCATCGCGACTGGCTGGGAGGCCGGCGTCCACGGGATGGACTTGGCCGCGGAGTTCAACGACCTCTGTACGGGCTGCTCGCGCTGCGTCGATGCCTGCCCCGTGAACATCGACATCCCGTGGATCAACACCGTGGTGCGGGACCGAATCAACCGCGGCACCGACAGGGAGTTCGACTGGCTCGTGGAGGGCTTGACGCCGGACGCCGACCCTGGAGGCGTCGACCTCCAGAAGCGTCTGTTCGGGAACTTCGGGACGCTCGCGAAGCTCGGCTCTGCGACCGCGCCCGTCTCGAACTGGCTCGCCGACTGGGGGCCGTCGCGGGCGGTGATGGAGCGCGTCGCGGGCGTGGATCGCCGTCGGGATCTCCCCAAGTTCCGGCGCGAGACGCTCGTCGACTGGTTCGAGTCGCGGGAACCGCTCTCGTCGGCCGGCGACGCGGACCGCGAGGCTGTCCTCTACCCGGACGCGTACACCAACTACGTGCTCGTGGACCGCGGGAAGGCCGCCGTCCGGACGCTGGAAGCCCTCGGCGTGGACGTGACCGTCGCGCCGTGCCATGAGAGCGGGCGCGCGCCGCTCTCTCAGGGGATGATTTCGACGGCGCGCGAGAACGCCGAGCGCGTCGCCGACAGTCTCGGCCCCCACCTCGACGTCGGCCGCGACGTGGTGGTCGTCGAGCCTTCCGATCTTGCCGCGTTCCGTCGTGAGTACGACCACCTCCTTCCAGAGGGGCGCGCTGAACGGCTCGCGGCGAATAGCTACGAGGTCATGGAGTACGTCTACGGCCTCCTAGAGAACGGCGCCGACGAGGACGTGCTCGCCGCCGGCGGCGACGTGGCGTACCACAGCCACTGCCAGCAGCGCACGCTCGACGTCGACAAGTACACAGAGGCGGTCTTCGAGCGCCTCGGATACGACGTCGTGACCTCCGACGTGGAGTGCTGCGGGATGGCCGGGAGCTTCGGGTACAAGTCCGAGTACTACGAGCTCAGCGTCGACGTCGGGGAGACGCTCGTCGACCAGTTTGAAACACTCGACGTTGGCCGGCAAGATGTGGTTGCCAGCGGTGCGTCTTGTCAGGAACAAATCTCGTCACTGTCACCGCAAATTTCGACGCACCCTATCGAAGTTGTTTCACCACAGTAGCTACTTATCTGAGGATATGATTGGTTTTGTAAAAACTGAACCGATGTTATGGATTTAGTGTGATTTTGATGCCTACCCTATTATTCTCTGCAGCGAATGCCTCTTCAAAGTCTTCCAAGTCATAACTTGGGCCAACAACTGGTGACAGATCAATTTGTTCCGCTATTGCAATTGCTCGATGCCAGCTGGATTCTTTCCTTCCGAAGATGGTCTCAATCGAAATCCCATTATTGAGGAGGTGATTTAGATTCACAGGAACCGCGTCTTTGCCGTGGTATACCCCGATCTGAATGATTTCACCTCCTTTCTGGGTATGTTCTTCTGCGGTCTTTAGTGCTGACTCATGTCCCGATGCCTCAATAAACACGTCTACGGGCTTCTCAAGAGATTCTTCTTCGATATTTACGGTTTGTGTTGCGCCCATTTTTTTAGCGATTGGGAGACGGCGGTTTTCATCATCACTAGTACCAATCATAACCACTTCATTTGCTCCTCCAACAGACGCCGCTATTAACGCACTTAGTCCGACTGAGCCGGGACCAGTTACTGCAACTCGGTCTCCGGCCTCGAAGTCTGACCGTTCAACTGCGTGAACACCGATTGCTAATAATTCTAAGAAGGTCCCCTCATCATACGTTATTGAATCTGGAATTGTGTATAGGTTACTCGCAGGGACAGTTACATAATCGGCGAGTGCGCCATCATTATCGATATCTATCCCGATAGACTTCTGACCTGAAGGACCGTATCCCGATTTTTCGGTGCAGATATTCCAGTCTCCTTCCCGGCAATTTCGACAACGTCCACAGAATATACTTGGTTCGACAGCCACCCTATCGCCTGTCTGATAATTAGATACGTCACTTCCAAGAGCATCCACCTCACCTGCAAATTCATGGCCGAATACTTGTGGCAGATGTTCCTCGTAATGTTGGTAGCTAGGAACCCACTGATAGAGCGGGGCTTCTACACCTCCATCGATACCAACTGACTTCACGCGTAGCCGAACTTCATCGGGTTCTGGTTCCGGGATCGGTTTTTCTTGGAGTGTCATTCCTGGCTTGGGTTCCGTTTTTGCCAGAACCCGCATGTCTGAATTCTCTTCTCCCATAACGTGGATATTAAAATACAGGCATATATAATTATTGATAGGTGTCATTTCTCTGATGGGGATAACTTTACTGAGACCTATATATTACTAATAGTGATGGGATCTAATGAGATAGAACCATCAATTCGGAGATAGTCAAGTAGTTGATGTAGTCGTCTAATTTTGAAGTCCGTAGTGGTCAAGGCTCGACGACTATCTTTCCGACGATACTATCCTCTTGGAGGGCACGATAAGCCTTCTCTGCGGTGTCAAAATCATATACTCGATCGATTTCTACGCTAAGTTGGCCATTGGCGAGAAGCCGACTAATATATGTGAGTATTTTTCCGATATTAGGTAAGTCACGGTGTGTAACAAGGTTTGTTACACTCATCATATGGAGGTCAATCTCTTTTTGCCGTATCGAGGTGATGTCTGAGATGGTCATTTCTTTTCCCGCGATAACCACAATATCACCCTCCAAATTAAGCACGTCTATATTCGTATTAATATCTCTCTTCGGAAAGTGGTCTAATATAACATCAACTCCACCACATTCAGATTTGATTGCCTTTCCGAGATCGTCGCGTGTATAGTCGAAAGCGAAGTCCGCCCCGAACTCTCGTATCGTCGAGTAGTGCTTCGGTCGTGCAGTTGCTACTACTGAGGCGCCCATTAGACTCGCAATCTGTATCGCTATGTGGCCGACGCCACCATTTCCTCCATGGATAAGTACTGTCTCTCCGGGTTCAATATCTGCATGATTGATGAACGCACGCCAAGCAGTAACTCCGACGAGAGCAATTGCAGCTCCTTCTTTGAAACTCACCTCTTTTGGAAGTGGCGAGAGTAGATCTGTCGGAACGATCACGTAGTCAGCAAATGATCCGCCTGAGAAGCGTTCAGCATGAAGGCCTGTCGCGAATACTCGGTCACCGTTTTCATATGTGGTCACACCGTCTCCGACTGCTTTCACTCTGCCAGCCAAATCAGATCCTGTTGTCTTTGGATGGTTGGTTTGGCTTAAGTTACGAACCACGCCATCAACAGGATTGACGCTAGCTGCACGAGTTTTGACCAAGACTTCATTCGGGCCTGGCTCCGGTTGTTTGATCTCGTCAATTTGGAGGACACTTGGTGTACCGGATTTATGATAGCGGATTGCACGCATATTCTCATCCACGGTAGGCTGATACTTATAATTGAACACCTGTGTTATGTATTTCTCCGCATACCTTCCACATCCCGAATATTTATGAACTTCCGCGATTAGTGTTAGATAGTGGCATGGTAAACGCACGCTATACACACGTGACAATCGTCGCTGATGAACTAGAAGAGGCGGTTCAATTCTATGGAGATGTACTTGGAATGGATCAAATTCCGACCCCAAATTGGGATCTTCCAATTCAGTGGGTGGGTTGTGGTAATCTCCAACTTCATCTGGTCGAAACTGAGGCAAATATACCCGAATTCCACCATTTTGCGGTCCACGTAGACGACTTAGAGCACGTCTATGAGGCCGTCAAATCACACGATTCCGCTGAGTTTGAGGTCCTTGAACAATATGTGCATGGTGGCTATGAAGATGGGGATCCGCCTGTCTATTACTTACCAACCGGAACGGTCCAGATGTACATTCGTGATCCTACCGGGAACATGATCGAGGTTAATTATCCCGAGGTTGACGAACTTGATACGGAGATTATTACGAATCTGGTGGAGCGTGACGACGTGTCTGCTCCTGAACCAGGAGAACCATCGAGCGATATCTACGGTGAATGGGGGGTTCAACCACGGAAATCAGATGATTGAATTGATTAACTGATTTTTGTCACCTCCGTCGCGTACGTCATGGAGCGGACAGTGGCCCCGTCGCGTTCCAGGACGACTGAACTAACCCTATTAACTGTCGTTGCAGACTGTTTCTGGGCAGTGATTTACCCAGCCCAAACATCATGAACTTCAATGGATACATCCTCTTAATGGGCACTGTCTAGTTTCTTGACTTCGCACGTTAGACGAACTCTTCCCCAATGCGCTCGCTGGGCGCAACGAACTCACCAATGATCTTCCGCGAGACGGTTCACTCGCAGCCGGGCCGCTGTCCTCACGACAGCGGTTGCGGAACATGTGAACCGCCTCGGAGTCAAGTGGTTCGAGACGCCGAGGCGTCTCGTCACCCCGAGAATCAAGGGTTCCCGGACAACCTCGAGGCACTCGGCCTGCTTCGCTTGTATAACTCGCTGTCTGCGCTGATCACACTGACTTCGATGCTGTCGACGATCGTATAGTTGCCGTCGTCGAACGCGTCAGTCTTGATGGCACGATGTGTATCAATCAGTTTGGTTTGGCGTTCGGAAAGGTTCATAGGACATTGATTTTCAGTCCGCGGTCATTCGGTCGTGGTGGCTCGCATCGAGATCCATATCGTATTCCTCATCAATGATCTCTAACGCTGGTTCGTACGCCGGTCGATTATCCATCATTTGCTTGACCGCCTCACCCAACGGGATGACTGGGTTACCGTCGGTCCACGCTGTTTCAATGCCGCCTGCTGTGGGAAATAAGACATAGTAGATATTTCCCTCCATGTCGCTGGCATCGGGGCGTTCGTCGATCACGGTCTCGATTCCGTATTGTTCGAAGAAGGAAATCCAGCGGTCGACATCCTGGTCGTGAACATTGATGAACACGGGATAATCGTCGTGGCTGCGTGCGATCTGATAGCCGCCCTGTGTCCAGACGTAGGCCGCGTCGATCTCCGTGTACGCGAACTCCATCCCGGCAAAGTGAGGAATGAGATAGGCGTCCTCCTGCGAGAGACAGTCACGGCGGTACAATGCGCCCATCATCTCATCATAGTGACGGCGCATCTCATGGTCGACAATGTGAATTCCATCATCTGTATTAGCGATAAAGCCTGCATCAGCTAACCGCTCGATCCAATCGTATATCCACGAGTAGGAGATATCGACCTTATTCGCAATTCGGTTGATAGAATCCCCACGCTGGGCTGCTAAGACGACTTTCGCAGCGGTGGGATCCATGAACTCAGTCATCGACATGATACGCTTCTAGTTATCTCTATCGAGATAGCTATACAAAAGTGCTCTGCATGAACCCAGATAGATTCAAGAACCGAAACTCCTCGAGAAGTGGTACAGTCGAAAAGTGTGTGACTATTTTGAATGAACAAGGAGGCTTCCTCACCGATAGTTAGTAGTACTTAGAGAGTATAGTACAACATAATATGTCGAGTAGTACTCGAGACCCAGAAGTAGTACGCGTCTCACAGAAGGGGCAGGCAACGATCCCGAAGACGCTCCGAGAGAAGTTCGGGATCGACACCCCTGGAGAGGTATTCATTTACGAAGAGGACGAACGTATCATTGTCGAACCAGTTCCCTCACTCGAAGAGTTAGGCGGGATTCACGCCGATGCTGATCGCGAACGTGGCGAGGTGATCGACCAGGTTCGTGAACTGAAACAGGAGGAACGTCGGCGAGAAAATGCCCGTGCTGATCGACTTCGGCCGGCTGACTCGAGGGACGAATGAGTAACGAGTACGTCTTTGACACCGAAGCGATCATTGCATACCTCTATGACGAGCCGGGTCGGAGCGTCGTCGAAGAGTATCTTGGAGACGTTCGTGACGGGGCTGTCGAAGGGCTACTGGCAGAAACCAACGCTGGTGAAATACTGTATCTCATTGCTCGCTTCGAAGGAATTGACGACAAACCAACGACAGACTCACTTCGCACTGCCGATCGGGATCTCCGTGCGCTTGAGCGATGGGGAATTCAAATTACGCGAGCCGACTGGCGTCTTGCCGCCGAAGTAAAGGCAGATGGCCACATCTCGTTCGCGGACGCTCATGGCATTGCACTCGCCCACGAGACGGATGCGACACTTATCGCCGGTGCCGATGACGACTTCGAGACGCTCCCGATCGATGTCGATCTCGTTCGATTTCGCGAGAGTGGTGTCTAGGCCAGTCGAGTCTATCGGAGACCCAATCGGGTTCTCATGCTTTGGTGACATCCTCCTCGCCGTAAACGGCGAGGCTCCCCATGCATGGGGAATACCAGTCAGTCGTCACTGGGCAGCGGGTTCCAACTCTTCGTAGGACGTGAGCGTCATCTGCGAGGGTGTCTCGCTCGTCTTCGGCGTTGCACATCTCCCGGCAGCAGTCAGTATCACCAACGGACTGTCTCTCGCCGTTACCACTCGCATTCTGTTACTCAACGGGATCGCCGGAGCGTGTTCGGCTACTTATATTGGACCCGAGGGATACTCATTGCGATGACCGCTCATCTCACTGCGAACGTGGTCCTACACGTTGTCGCTCCGACCATATCGACTGTTTGACAGAGTGCTACAGCACTATTCAATGGCGACCGAACGGACTCTGAGTTCGTGACCAATAGTGATCTCGGCGACAGCCTCGTCGTACGTGATGCGGATCGTGGCGTGGAATGGGTCATCAGAACTGACTCGACCGGTTACGTTGGAAAGCACTTGCTCCGTGGCCCGCATACTACTCGACTCACTGAGCGGGATACCTAATTCGAGCAATGCGTTCGTCACCTGTGGTTCGAACTGGAGCGCACTGACGATATCGACAGTGACGAACCACGAACACGTCTGACAGGTCAGTTCCGCAGTGGGTGTCGATTCTCCATCAAGGCGGTCCCGCGGCATCGTTCCGTTGGTGATGCCAGCGCATGACGGGCATTGCCCCGTACGCGCCAGTCCGATGTGATGCATCATCCGGTCATAGAGTGCCTCGTAAATACTCTCTCCCTCGCGGACAGCGAGCCCGTTCTTCGGAAACCGATACGTTGCTCCCCAGAACAGGTCACACTCGGAGCACTCGACGGTCAGGAAACCCTGCTCGTACTTTCCCTGGAGTCCAGACGCACAGCTCGGACACGACTCATCTATATCGAAGTTGACCGGTATCGACTCTGTCGGTCGGTTCGCTATGACAGCCTCGTAAAGTGCGATAGCGCCCGCAGTCGGGACGTACCCTTCCTCAATTTCTTCGACGTAGACACCGCGGAGCTTTTCGAGGTGATAATTGAACTTTCCGCTGTCTTCCATATCTGTTGCTGCCATCAGTTCCGCGTACGAGAGCGTGCGCTGCTCCCGCACCTCCGAGCGTGAATCCGGATCGACCGGCGCATATCGCTCGAAAAACGCATGTAGAATAGCGAGTCTAATTTCATGGCCGAGCAACGCGAATGCCTCCTCCGATGCCGCTTCTCCTTGTCTACTGTTCGTCATACGGAACTGTTGAACAGTAGGGCCATTGAGTGCTCCCCTCCCGATGTGTGCGAGCTGTTCTTGTGAAGTTGTGTTCACAGAACGCTTACGACCAGGAACACCTACATATAGCGTAACGTTCGTATGTCGAATAAAGCTACGTTACCGCCTCTGGGTTCGCGTCTCCGCGAGCGAATCCAGTCCATTAGCCCGTTTTCCCTGACGCTGCTGGGACTCATCGGAATCCTCGGGAGTTGGTTCCCGTCACTGGAGATTCTCAAGCTGTTCCATGTGTTCTGGTTCTTCGCATTATGGCCGCTCGTGTCGATACTACTACGCGACAGCAAACAATCGCTCGGCTTCGACACTGACGACGAAGGGCCACGAGACTGGCTCGAAATGGACAGCGGATGGAGAGGGCACATCGCCTTTCTGCTCGGTATTCCACTGTCATTTTTCAATCCGCTTGTGTTTCGGCAGGACGCGATGCAACTCGTCGGGAGCCTCGTCGCTATCGGGAGACACCGTGGTTCCCTTCCCGAACCAGAAACGTACGACCAATCCACGAACTATCGGCTGCCCATCGAGGGGACGTGGACAGTCGTGAACGGGAGTCCGATTAAAGAGTACTCTCACTCATGGTTCCCGGCAACCCAGCGCTACGCCTACGACTTCGTGATTACTGATGAGGAGGGGCGGACCCGTCCCGCCGGCACAGATACGAGTATCGAGAACTACTACTGCTACAATCAACCAGTTGCCGCCCCTGCCGACGGCGTCGTCGTCGATGTCCACGACGGCGACCCAGAGCTTGGACGGGCTGGTGGGTTTTCTCACCCACTCAAACGAAGTATGACTGGGAACGCCGTCACGATCCGCCACGCAGAAGATGAGTACAGTTGTCTCGCCCATCTCGTCCCAGGCAGTATCGAGGTCGAACCTGACGACCACGTTACGCGCGGCGAGCAGATTGGCCGGTGTGGGCATTCCGGGAACTCTGCAGAGCCCCACCTTCACTTCCAGATCCAAGACCACCCGACGTTCGAAGTTTCGGCCGGGCTGCCCGTCCGGTTCGACAGTGTTGACGTGGACACGCCGGGTATAAATGTTGTTGAACAGACTGGCTGGACGGAACCGGACGGCTCTGGTCGCTACATTCACGCCGGCCAACGAGTCACGTCTACTGCTGACGATGGCCCCAATCGAATCGACGACGTAGTTGATCCTTCCGAGATGACGGCTTCCTGGGGACTCGGTCGTGTGCGGATGCTTGGCCGGATCGCTATCGGATTCTCCATCGGTGGCTTCGTCACCGTACTCGCGGGGTTTGTCGTACCGTCGCTACAGACAATTGCACTCGCGCTCGCAGGACTTACCGGTCTTGGCCTGGTGTATCAGGCTGGGCGAGGCCTCGTGGACGGTGGCCGAGTTCAGTTCGGGTCGTTCAGCACGGTTGGTGGTGTCGGCATGACGGCGGCAGTGGTCAGTGCAGTTGACGTTTTGGATATGCTTCCGGAACTGGGGGCATCTCCAGTCGGTACGGGAGTGTTCCTGACTGGATTTCTGTTGTACATTGCCGTCTGGGAACACGAGCGACGACATCTGCTTCGAGAGACTCTTCCGCCGGTCAGCGGGGTAACTGACGAATGAGAAGGGACAGAGACAGTGGTTGTCTCAGAGAGGGCCACACGGTCAGATGGCGACCCGAAAGCGTCCGTCGACGTACGTGCCAATGATGAACTGGACCGGAAGCCCTGAATTCCACTTTTTGATGGTGGTTTTTGGAGTGGTGATGATCGGACTCGGAGTACGTAGCTACTCTCACGGTCGCCTTTCGCAGTCCGGACTCACGTTTGTGCTCGTTGCATCCGTCGGTTGGATCGCCTACTCAATAGCCGACGCTGCAGCGTTTCTATCCCTACCAAACGCCATCTCCGGTCTGTTAACAGGGGTTCTGTCACTCTTGTTTATCGCGCTGTTTCTCTACTGGGGATACACGCAACGAGGTACAGAGGGCGATTAATTCTTCTCCCCATGGACTACTGTTTCCTCATAGAGGCCCTGCTATGGTCTCTCTCAACTTCGGTTCACCGATGGGTTCCACTGACGGAATTCGGAGTCGCAGCTGTAGCGACGGAACTCGATACTCTATCAGTAGATAGTAGCGCTATTTCTTTACGCAAAGGAATAGTTGGATATAAACCGATTGATTCGGCAACTACGTGTGCGAACGGAGTGTTATAATCTAAACTACAAAGCATTTTTGTGTATGTAATATAAATAATGGGTTATGATGACTTCACTGACCGAAGTCAAAAATATGTGGTCTACCACAACCGATTACAACTCCCCATGGCTAAAACTCTTCAGCGTTATTGCTACTGTTGTAGTGGGCTGGGCTATTTCATGGGAGCTGAGCGGAGCGTGGGAAGAGATGTTTGGATATTCATCTGTGATAACTGTACTCACAACGATTCTCGTCTTACTCACGCTCTACTTTTGTTTTAGCTACGTTATTACTCAAACGTCAAAACTAAATTGACATGTTCCGAAGCGGTGAGTACACGCTCTGTACTTGCCGTGAGTTTCACGCCTCACTCTGAGTAAAGAAACCGTATTACCAACTACTGCTATGGTAGCCGTATAGCCGGTATGCGAAATCAACCAAGAGCTTCCTCAGACACTGCCTCACAGAATCTCTCGTCAGTACGGTTCCACTGATGAGTTGTATACCTATAGAAGCCAGCAACAGGAATACTCAATCACCGACCATCGAGGTGTGAGTTCCCTGTGCGCCACTGAGGCGAGTCAAATATCGTAGACGTACCTGTCAATGATTCATTAGCTAAGAACAGCCCAGCAAGAAGAACGCTTGAAAAGAGTGTACCGCGAAAAGTGGCGAACTTGGTCCACCTGCCGATTAACCCAGCACTTACTACGAATCCACCGAGAGTGATTCGCCAGTTCATACCGATGGCCTTCCAGATTGCATCGCCGTGCTGGTTCAGTTGATATGCGTGAGTAGTAGCGTGTTAGCTCCGTATCCACTCCAGAAAGATGCCCGCATCTTGTACGAAGTGGTAGGCCCAATAGAGGAGCCAGCCGACGACCAGTATCCCCAGCGGAATGTAGAATTCGAACCAGAGACTCACGGCGACGACAAGCAGCCCCGTAATGAATGCTCCTTTCTGCAGGGCTCGTCGTTTGAGCCAGCGTCGGTGCTCGTCAAACCCGTTGTCGGAAAGCAATAGTGGCACGTCGTCGGTCCCGCGGAGGACTGGTTCACCCTGCTCAACGTGTATTTCACCGCTAATGCTCACTTCGTCACCCTCCAGCAGCGGACGCGCCTCTAGCAAATAGCGATCCAGATCAATCTCATCGTTGTGCCGCTGCACGTAGCCAGCAAACCGCTGGAACGAGCGGTGTTCGATACGGTCACGGAGATAGGTGTACCAAGAGTCCCAGAGATACACGGACAACCGGTCGTGCTTATTGACACCGCCGATCTCTAACTCCGCAAGTCGTTCGGCGTCGAGCGCGGTTCGGAGCCACGACGGATCGATACGAACCGTCTGACTGCCAGCGTCAACGCCGAACCGACCCCATTCGATACCTGAGGCGAACGTGTGCCAATGCTGGCGCTCCCAGCCCCAGTCTTCGATTGTGAGGTCACTATTGGTGTTGTCCGAGAACCGACTCTGCCAAAGATACGCACCAACAGGCCGGTCAGCATCTTCGACGGCCGCAGAAGCTGTTTCAACCGGCTCCTCAACCGTCAGTTCACCCGTGAGGGCGACTGTCTCACCGTCGACGATTGACGACGGCATGTCGGTATCTGACGGGAGAGATCGAAGTACGAGCAACGCAGTCAGCGTTCGATACCCATGGGCCAGGACGATAGTTACGAGGACCGCGATTATGAGGAGAACAATCGTGGGTGGCATGCGTGGATTGAGTTGAGACGCTTAAGGCTGTCTTAGTGGATGGGTTGGTTACCGATACTCCGTTTACCGATATTCAGTTGGGATGTCATTAGTCTGGCCCTGTTGGCTGTACAGCACCTGCAGCGGTGGGTACACGTGGGAAGGCCTTGCGTTACAGGGAGGCTTCATCACACACCGAGGATGGCGAACCGGTTGAATATTTTGAGAAACAGCGTTCACAAGAACTGGTACCACAACACATTATTTGTATGGTCCACATCCGAGAACACGGTTACGAGACGTTCTCAGCGTACCCGTCGAGATGGGTGAAGTAATTGAACACGTCAGCGTCCATTGGCAGGTGGGTGGTCATGAGGACGCTTTCCCGCGGTCGCGGAGCTTCGACAGCTGATGATGGACCTCGCGCACCATCGTGAGGTCGAGGGCGGCTGTGGGTTCATCGAGGATGTACAGCGGTGTCTCGACGCTCAGGGAGATGGCGAGCTCGAGTTTCCGGCGCATCCCGCCGGAGTACTGGTCCGCTCGGTCGTCGAGCTGGTCGTCAATGCCGAACGTTTCAACCAGCGTCCGCCACCGGTCGGTAAATGACGGGTTGGGTTGGTCGTAGAACGTGATATTCTCCCGTCCAGTCAACCTATTGAGACACAGAGCATCCTGAAGCAGAAAACTCGTCGTTCCGGGAATAGTAGCTGGTTCGTCTCCCGAAACTTCGACGGTGCCCTCGGAAGGGGACAGACCACCAGCGAGACAGGAGGCGAGTACGGATTTTCCCGTTCCGTTTGGGCCCAGCAAGACGACGACCTCACCAGAATCGACGGTCAGGTCGAGCTTATCAAATACGGCATCCCCGCTGAACGACTTTCCGAGGCCGTCGGCAGCGAGGGCGGGTTCGCTCATCGTCGGACCCCTGTCGTACAGCTGCCACCGCGTGAGAAGCACACCTAACACTGCCGCTCCGACACTGTAGACGACAAGCGGTACGAGACGACAGTGTTCCGTAGCGAAGCCGACGCTTGCAATGTTTTCGGTAGTGACGAGCTGAACTGCTATAGTGCGCGTCGCAAGCACGTTCGGGAGAACCCCAACCATCGATTCCTCGAGGACGACGCGACCTCCGCCTTCGCGTTAATAGTCAGATCGGCTCCAAGTCAACGTCGCTGGGCTCACCTTCCAGTTCGACCATAGCCAACCGGCCCTCCTGTGAGGTGCCGACGATTGTTAGCTCCTCGGAAGTGGTAGTTTCGTACTCTTGTTCAAGCGCATTGAGGTCGACATCGGTTTCCCCGCCGTACAGTTCGACCACCGTGAGCGCCAGCTGGTCATCACGGATCTCCTGGGTGACCGCACTGGTGAGAAAATCACTTTCGTCGGCTTCCTCGGCGACTGATGGCGCAGGAAGGTCACCGTAGCTAACGGTTGCGGTCGACAGTTGGGACATCAGATCCTCGTAAGCCCCCTCACGCTCGACGTAACGGTCCCGTTCGTCCACATAGGTGTCGATCGCGAGTTTCAGTTCCATCCTGTTGTCTGACTCAATACCGTAGGCACCACGACCAGCGAGCACGTAGTCAGTCGATTCTGCCAACAGAAACCCGCCGTCATCGGTGAACACTGTAAAATCACGGTACTCTCCCTCTTCGGAGAGACCGAGTCCGTTGGCGAGCGTAGCGCCATCTACGTTGCCCGATAGGATGACGAACTGATTCATCGTCAGCGAGTACTCGATGTCATCAACGGACAGCCGGTCGCCAAACATCGCCCCATAGTAAGATTCTAGTTCGGACGCGGACTTTGCATCGCTGTCGAGCAAGGTTGTTACGTCCGTATATCCGAATCCAGCACTCTCTACGTTGATCTCAGCGGGATTGAACATCCACTCTGTGTAGGCTGTTGTCTCCCCATCGAAGCTCACGCCTCCACCGTCGGATTCAGCCGTCCCCTCAGTGGAGGTGTTGTTCGTCGAATCGGATTGTGTTTCGTTCGAATCCGAGGTATCGGTTCCATCTCGGCTACAGCCTGCGAGACTCGTGATTCCGCCAACTGCTGCTCCCGTTTGCAACACAGATCGCCTTGATACCATGAATCGACTCCCCCTGTCCTCAGTATGAGTAGAGTGTCATAAAACAATTCTTGTACGAACCACGTCCGCGCGTTGACAGGCCACGCCCGCGCGACTCTGGTCGCGCCCGCGGCCTTTCTTCCCGGCAGAGCGTACACTTCGTCGATTTCGACCAGGCCAACAAGATTCGAGAGAAGGCGTATCGGGCGCTTCGCCAGAGATCTCGATGCGCCGGTCCATCATTTGTATGCCACTTCAATTTCGTACTGGAATTGTCTGAAACCCGTGTTAACCGGAGAAGCGTGTGAATTGAGAACAGCTACCGAAGGACGCAATCTTCGAGTGAACAAAGATCACGCCAGTCTTGTCGTTGAATATTCGGTCGTAATTCTCACAGAGATACCGTTGAAACTCTCCGTAGCTGCCGTTTCTGACCAGACGTCAGAACGGAAGCGATAACAGGTAACGCCGTCACGCCAGCGAACCGGTTCCAGCAGGTCTGCTGCGACCGATCCCGAACCAAACACATCTAGCGGAATCATTCGTGACGGGCACCGCGTTAGCGGTGTCCTTGTCCTCTTTGACTCTACAGCGACCACCCAGCAGTATCAACAATCTCCTATGCAAGAGCGTTGCCAATAACTAGTGTGATCCAACAGCGTCGTTGCAAATAGCAGCGCCATCCTACAGGGACCGTCAAGCCTACTCTCTGACTACGATGTCGAAATCAAAACTGACCCGTAATACGTCGCGGCTACGCGGGAAACGAGGATTTCAGTTCAAGAACGATGGTACAACAATCGATTCGGAGGCAGTGCTCGATCTGTTGAGTGACGACCATGCTCGGCGCATACTAGACAAACTTGATGGCAAGCCACTCTCTGCACGGGAGTTAGTAGAGCGGTTGGACAGTTCCCGAGCTACCGTCTATCGACGTCTGGATAGTCTCGAAGCCGCAGGTCTCGTCCGGACTTCGATGAGCGTCGAGGTGGACGGTCATCATCGACAGCAATACCATGTCGCAGTCAACCGACTCCGGCTCACCTTCGAGAGCAATGGCGTCACGGTCAAGGCGGGCGATTGAGCTACCGGATCCTCGAATTCAGCCTATCTCTGCATAGCTAGAGGACAGTGGTGGTGAAGATGCCAGATAGTAGTGGGATATTATACGGACGTTCAAACAGTAGTAATGATATACCGATGCCGACCACCAACTGTATACCTCAGTCTGTCACCGGCTCAGAGAACAGCGCGACCAGCGAGGAGCGCATGATTGAACTTGACGAACTCCTCACCGTGTTGGCCAAGGCGTACACGAACGACATTCTCGCAGCACTGGATAAAGGACCGATTCCTGCCCGCGAGATCGCCGAGATATCTGGTGCTTCTCGTCCGACAGTATATCGGCGTCTCAACCAGCTTGAAGCGGTCGGTGCCGTTGAGACGACGATGTCTATGCCGTCCAATGGACAGCAACGCAAGGAATTCCGACTTGTTATTGAGGAACTCGAGTTCTCGCCCGTGAGCGACAGGGGTGTTGTCGAGGATGTGGATTTCGTAGCTTCGAATTGAACAATTCGACGGTTGGGTAAATATCCGGACCGTTGACGACCTCCCGCGCCTGAAGACGCGGGAATCCCACGGCACTGCACCGCTGGATTGGGGTATTAGGGTTTGCAGTCTCCCACCACTGCCCGAGGTTGGAATCCTCGAGAGAGGTCATGAAGGTAGACTTCGGGCTGTGCCACCCAGCCGGTACTCCTATCCGCGTCCAAACTGGACGCAGACTCGGAGTTACTTTCGGTGATATCGAGACGGATGTTCTCCGCCCCGTTCACGTCAGCGTTGAGCGCCGCATCGCACGATTCACAGACGTACAGTCCACGTTCAACGCGTTGACTCTCGTCTTCTTGACCGCAGATACAACACGTCTTACTCGTATCGCGCTCAGACACTTCTACGACTTCGATACCCTCGACCTTCGCCTTGTACGAGAGAATCTTCGTGGAGCGATCGAACACCCAGCCGTGTCGGTCAAGCATCTCAGCCACTTGCGAGTGGTTGAGGATCTCGCTCGCTAGGTGCGGTGGAATTCCAGCATCCTGAACGCCTGTATAAGCACTTATTCAGCTGTCGTGATTGATTTGTTCGAGGAGTTTATATTCTTGAGATCGGATATCGATTATCGTCCCTTCTCTTACAGGTGTTAACCATCTACTCGTACCGGGATATTAGTACCGCCACACCCTACCGCCGGTAACATGGCCAGCGAGATGCGTGTGGAAAATCCTCGAGTCCTGATGGTCGACGACGAAAAGAAGGTAGCCGACGCGTATGCACTCCGTCTCGAAGGCGTCGGTGAAGTGACCGTCGCGTATGGAGGCGAGGAAGCGCTCACAGTCGTGGGCGAGCAGTTAACGCCAGACGTTGTCCTGCTTGATCGGCATATGCCCGGCCTCTCTGGTGACGAGGTGCTCGATCAGCTCCGGGGACGAGATCTCAAGACACGCGTCGTAATGGTGACGGCGATCGATCCGGGTCTGGATATCGTCGATATGCCGTTCGACGACTATCTCTCGAAGCCAGTCGACCGTGAGGATCTTCACGCCGCCGTTGACCAGCAGTGTCAGGTGCTCGCGTACGAACTTCTCGGCGAGTACTTCCGGCTAGAGTCGACGCGAGCGGTCATCGACGCCGAACTACCGGCCGGCGAGGTAGCGGCTGATGATCGACTCGCCGACATCGAGGCACGCCGTAACGATGTCAAACAGCGTGTTCTGAGACTGCTTCCGGAAACTGAGGAGTTACTTTCCGAGTTCTCGGGGATCGACCGCGAACGATACTGATTTCGGTTCACTGGTCGTTGGAGACAGTCGCCTCCCCACCTGTCGGATCTGACTCTGCACCATCAAAAAAAGACTTGACGAGTTTCTGCTCCGCACGCCGGAGGTGGTATAGCATCGTCGACCCGGCGATGTCGAGCGTTTCCGCCACTTCAGAAGAGGTGCTCCCTCGCGGTGACGCGAAGTAGTCCGACAGGTACGCAGTCCGGAGTACGGTCTGTTGCCTGTCGGTCAGCCGATCGTTGAGTCCATCTTGGAACGCCTCGACCGGTTCGGGTGTTTGGTTCGTCTCCTCTTTGGCGATGAGTTTCGTCTCCGAGACAGTTTCATCGACGACCTCGATCAGCCGCCGAACGTCGCCGTCAGACGGGAGTTCGGCGACGAGACGAGCCGATTCGGAATTGTATTCGCCACCCCTGATCGTCGCGCCCCATGCTGCAAGCGCGGTCACGGGCGTTTCATCGGTGACAGTGACCTGCAACAGTGGCTGTGTCTCCGACCGAATTTGTCGCACGTCGGTGACCGTTTGGTAGTCAGCCAGTAACTCGTCAAGGCATTCGATCGGTCCGTTCGCCGCAAGATAGCAGATGACGGCACCGTCACCACGGGGGACCGCACCGTCCAGCGACAGGGTTTGGTCCACATCTCGCGCGGCACCGACGAACGGGACTGTCTCGTCGCGGGCCTCGATAGTTACTTCGGTGACCGTGTCAGAGACCAGCAAGTTCTCCTGCCGGCCAGCCTTGATTGCGAACCCGGCGACGCTACCCAAGGTTTCGAGGGCGACACACTCCTGTTCGCTAAACCCGTCCTCTTGGCCGGAATACACCGTTACGACGCCGTAGACGGTCCCATGATACGCTAGCGGGACCGCAAGGCACGACCGGATGCCGTGGCCGAACGCCGCTCGACGGACGCCACGGGGGACAGTATCGTCCTCGGCAATCGTCTCAACGAGTTTCGTTTCGCCCGACGTGACAGCTTCCTGTCCGGGTAGAGTCCGCTCATCACCCAGACTCTCGTCGATTTGCTCTTGCAGGTCGGGGGCCTTGCCCGCTGAAGCAACCATCTGCAGACGTTCCGGGGAGAGCTCCCGGTCACCGACCCACGCAAACCGGTAGAGGTCGGTGCCACCCAGTCGCTCGCATACCGTCCGGGCGATGTCCGAGCGATCCGAGGCGCCGAGGACCTGCTGTAACACGGCTGCAACCAGCGAGTTGATGCGTTGGAGTCGATCGAGTCGGTGGTCAAGCCGATCGATAGCTTGCGTAGTCTCCTTTCTCGGTGTACAATTCCGAACGTACACGAGCGCACGCTCGTCGATTTGAACATCGATCGCGAGCCACTGATCGATCAGCGGGTAATACTCCTCGAACGATGCCGATGTCGGCTGAGCGTCGTCGAACGTTTCCCGCAGCGTCCCGGCGGCCGACTTCGGGAAGCTCTCACTGATTGTCGTACCACGCAGGGTAGCCGGATCGCCGTCCAGCAGCGTCGCGGCGGCGTCGTTGACGTCGAGAATCTTTCCGTCACTCGTCGTCTCGATGACCCCGATCGGGGCCTGTCGGAGGCGAGTGTCCATCGTCTTTGTAGCACTGTCGTCTAGCTCGGCGGCATCGTTCTGTTCAGTCATTCGTCTGTAACCGGTCGGAACTCAAATCGGGCGCCGCCGGACGATCCCTCCGTGATCGAAACTGTCCAGTCGTGTGCGCGAGCAATCCGCTCGACGATCGTCAGTCCGAGTCCAGTTCCTGCCTCGGCAGAGGAGTAGCCAGGATCGAAGACTCGTTCACGCTCGTCAGGTGCGATTCCGGGCCCGTCATCGGCGACGAAGAATCCGCCGTCGAGACTACCCACGAGGATACGAACCGACTCGTCAAGGTCCAGTCCTGCCTCAGCACTGGGTGAAGAATGGGAGTGTTGGGCGTCGTCCTGGCGAGTTTGCGAGCCGGGGCTCGTTGAACTGTGTTCCACGGCGTTTCGGAACAGATTCTCGAACAGTCGTTGCAGTCGATCGGCGTCGGCGTTGATTGGTGACAGATCGTCGTCGACATCGAGGGACGCAGCACCCGTATCGACAGTCTCCCAAGCGTTGGACGCCACGTCGCTGATGGTGACGGACTGTGACACGTCAATCGCGCGCTCCCCACGGGCGAGTGTGAGCGCATCTTGGATAATCCGTTCCATCCGATCGTGGGCGTCTCTGACTTGCTCGAAGTGCTCGTCCTCCCCCGTCTCTCTGGCAGCCAGAAGATGCGCGTTAGCGACATCAAGCGGATTCCGGAGATCGTGAGTGATGACGCTTGCGACGTGGTCAAGCCCTGAACTATCGGTATCTGTCGGCTTCATCTTGGTCACAAGGACGTGCCCATCGACTGTATCACTGCCGACCGTTCCGTCAGTCGCATCGCCGTCGAAGCTGCGAAGCCGAACGGGGCGCCGTTCGTTAGCGGAACTGCCGGCCGGCCGGACCCTAATTTCGGCGTCGATGGCATCCCCTTCGGCGAGCGCGGAACAGACCTCTTCGATCGCCGCCTCGTCGACCGCATGGTTCCGGAGCAGCCACTCACGGAGAATCGTACCGGTCGACGCTGCGTCGAACGTCGCGTCGAACGCATCGTTCGTCGCTGCAATCTGTGGCGTCCCGTCAACGACGGTGTAGCCGACGACCGGCTCTGGAACTGCATTGAGCACAACGGTACCAGGCTCACCCGTCCGAGTATTGTTCCGATGGTCAGTCACTTGGATCACCGGCTCCACGCCTTCGGGGCGACGCGCTCGGGACGGTCCATGCGACAACTCGCCTCGGCCGCTTGAACCAGCGTCTGCCGTGCTGCTGTCGAAGTCATACACTCACAGTTGTGATCCTTCACCCATAGACGCACCCTCTAGTAATACCGAAATCCGTTGTCAACTGCCTCGAGGTCAAGCCCCGAGGCCTGTCAGTGGACTCCCGCTCTAACCGAGTAATTCGGTAGGTCGAAATCAACCATTCGCGTTCACCGTCCCTGACCTCAGAGAACCACTCCGTTCTCGGATTCTTCGTCGCAGGAGGGGTCAACGTCTTTCTTCACGGCGACGTGGAGATAGCACGTACCATCTCGTTTATGGAGCGTTGCTTCGGCTTTCTCCCATTCATCCGTCCAATAGTCCTCGAACGGTGTCCCTTCATCGTTGACTGACGTGACGTATTCGGCAGTCACGCGCTTGTCTGTGGCGGAGAGGGATACATGGTCGTCGTTGTACGTGATGGTTCGACCGTTATACACGACAACACTCCCTCGGAGCTCGGACTTGCTGGCTCGATATCAGCTTGTCCTTCGACGGGATTAACGAACGCAGCAAACGGTGTTTCTACTCGTGAGATGTAGCGACGGTCGTTTTTTGAACTGTATTCGAAGTCGCGGTTATGACAGCAATCACTGCTGACGAGCTGTCGAAGCGGTATACGACAGTCACAGCTCTAGATCGAGTATCCCTTTCAGTTAACGAGGGGGAGATATTCGGGTTTCTAGGGCCCAACGGCGCCGGGAAATCGACGTTCATCAATATCCTCCTCAACTTCGCGCGGCCGACCGCCGGTTCTGTGGAACTGTTCGGCCACGACTGTCAGGCGGAGGGCGTCGCGGCTCGAGACCGAATTGGCGTGCTGCCCGAGGGATATTCGGTGTTCGACCGGCTTACTGGTCGCCAGCATATCGAATACGCTGTTCGGTCGAAAGACGCCGACGACGATCCGGTCGAAATCCTCGACCGCGTCGGCGTTCGGGACGCCGCCGACCGGCCGGCGAGCGACTACTCCAAAGGAATGAAACAGCGCCTCGTACTGGGGATGTCACTCGTCGACGAGCCCGACCTGCTAGTCCTCGATGAGCCGACATCGGGCCTGGACCCGAACGGCGCCACCGAGATCAGGTCGATCCTCCGCAAGGAGCGTGAGCGCGGTGCAGCGATCTTCTTTTCGAGCCACATCCTCGAACAGGTCGAAGCGATCTGTGACCGGGTCGGTATCCTGCAAGACGGCGAACTCGTCGCCGTCGACACGATCGAGGGGCTCAGACAGTCGATCGGCGGCGGCACCAAACTTCTAATCGACGTCACGGAGGTCGCCGACGCGACAGTCGAGGCAATTCGTGGCGTCGACGGCGTCGAGACCGCAACGGTCCGCGACGGATCGACAATCGAGGTGACCTGTACGAACGACGCGAAAATGGATGTCATAGTCGAACTGCAGCGCCTCGGCGCGGACGTGGTGAATTTCCGGACCGAAGAGGCATCTCTCGAAGACATGTTCGTCGCATACACCGGGAGCGGTCAGCGATGAGCTGGCGAGTCATCGCTCGGACGGACGCCGGACTCGCTGCCGAGCCACGATCGACTCGCCTATTGCTCGGGCTCCCAGCCGCTACGATTCTCGTGGCTGCGTATCTCTATCCAGTGCTCGGAACCGACCCGATAACGACCGCCCGCTTCACCGGGTTCGTTGACGGTTGGCTCACGACCGTCATTCCCCTCGTCGGCGTCTTGCTGGGCCACAATGCGATCGTCAGCGAGCGTCAGTCGGGCGCCCTGTTGCTTTCACTATCGCTGCCCCACAGCCGGGACGATCTCGTCCTCGGAAAGGTACTCAGCCGCGTCGGGCTGTTGAGCGGTGCGATCCTCGCAGCAATGACCATCGGCGCGGGGCTCGTCGTTTACCCGTTTGGTAGTCTTGCTATCGGTCGATTCATCGGCTTCGCCGCGGCGATAATCGTGTTCGGAGCGATCTGGACTAACCTCGGAATCGCGGCGTCGCTCTCGACTGGGACCAAACAGCGTGCGGCCGTGTTCTCGCTCGGGCTGGTCGTCCTGTTCGTGATGGCATGGAACGGCATTGCAGGCGCCCTGCGCTTTGGACTGAACAGGACCGGTATCATCGACGGCACCCTGCCTACTCCTGTTCAGTTCGTCTTCGATCACGATCCCGGAACCGTCTTCCAGCGGGTAACTGTAGGCTTTTTCGATCCGAGCACCGGTCTCGACGGCCCCTGGTATCTCGGCAAGTGGATCGCACTTGCCGTGTTCTTGCTTTGGCTGGTTGTCCCGCTGGCGCTGAGCTACTCTCGCTTCACCAGCAGTGATCTCGCATGAGTTGGCGATCCGTCGCGCGCAAGGATGTGCGCGACGCCAGCCGATCCCGAACACTCTGGGTGCTGTTCGGGCTGTTTTCGGTGCTGTTCGTCGGTTATGCTGCGGCGTACACCTACGTCGGAGACGAGACGTTCACCGGGTTCGTCGCCGGCGTCTTTAGTCTCGTCAGCGGCCTCCTGCCGATCCTCGGGATTGTGCTCGGCTACCGGTCGATAGCCGACGACCGAGCGGATGGGAGCATCCTGCTTTCGATGTCGTTCCCACAGTCTCGCAGGGACCTGCTCGCCGGAACGGTGCTTGGCCGGGTGATCGTGTTACTGGCCCCGGTGCTCCTCTGGCTATCAGTCGCCGGGCTGTACGCGGCGCTGCGGTACGGAACCGACGGGGCGCTCGCATATCCGTGGTTCCTACTTGTCACCGCCCTCTACGGAGCGTCGTTCGTAGCAGTCGCCGTCGCGCTCTCAGCGTCGACGACGGTCGACCGCCGGATTGTCTACGGTGCCGTCGGAGCGTATCTGCTACTGGTGGTGCTCTGGCGATCACTCGTTTCGTTTGCCGTGGCGTTCCTCCACCGATTCAACCCCAGTGTGGGGACACCCGACTGGGAATTGTTGCTCCAGCTAGCCGAGCCCGGTGAAGCGTACGCACGACTCCTGCGCGCCGGATTCGATATTGACCGGGCAAGTCAGTACGTCGGGGAGAAAGCACCGGCGTTCGTCGACTGGTGGGCCGCATTGATCGTGATCGTCCTCTGGATCGTGGTGCCGCTGGCGATCGGCTACCGTCAGTTCGAGGCCAGTGACCTGTGATCGGTCACAGTCATCCGGGCAGTTCGGCGACTGTAGGAGATGCCACGTCTTCGGTGTCGGATCGGAGCTAGACCACCACGTTGATTACATGGATCGAGAAATTGATGGATAGAAAATGTCGATCGTCGGAACAGTAGCGGCCGTCACCCTTGACGCGATAGCGAGCGCGCTGCTGGGCTGGACAACTTGGCTCGCTCTCCAGTCACGGGATCGTCCCAGCGCACACCCCTTTATCGCCATACTGGCCCTCCTGACGACCATGGCCGTGCTTTCGGTGCTTGCAGAACTCCCTGGTACGGCGGCGATTCCGCTTCTGTCGTCACTCGTCGAATTTGGTCAGTTCGGAATCGGGATCGTCATCCCAGGCGTGTGGGTCATGTACGCGCTCAGTTACACTGGTCGGGGGACCGGGCTAACCCGGTGGCGCGTCGCCATGTTTCTGGGGATTGCGCTGCCCCTCGTCTTGAGCGCCGCAATCCTCTTTGTCGACCTGCCAAGGACCGTCCTTGAAGGGCTGCTTGCATCGTTCCTCGGGACGGAGATCATGTTGCTGTTCGGCCTGTTTATCTATGGAACGTACTTGCTTCTCGGTCACGGCTGGAATCACGCCCGCATCTCGAAGCTTCAGATCGCGGCCGTAATCTCGGCTGTTGCAGCACCGTATTACGCCGGCGGGGCCGGAAGTAGCGATCCCATCGCGGACGGTGTGACTGTCGGCCTCCTCGTCTCCGGTGGGCTGTTTGCGGTCGCGGTGCGGCGCTATCCAGTGATGACTGGCTTCCCGAAAGCCGATCACGTCGCACGAACGCACGTTGTCGAGGCGCTGCAAGAGGCGGTCATCGTCCTCGACTGGGAGGATCACGTGCTCGACGCCAACGCGACGACTGCCGAACTGTTCGACCGGTCGACAGCGTCGATGATCAGCGACCCGATCCACTCGGTTGTCGACGGTCTCGACGGCACCGACCTTTCGGCAGGCGCGACAGGAACGGTCACACTCCAGACAACCAAGGGACGCCGACGATTCCAGTACAGCGTCTCGGCCGTCAACGACGCCGAAGTCGACGGTGGGGCCGACGCAGTTGCCAGAACCGTGCTATTACGCGACGTAACAGACCGCCAGACACGCGAACAGCGCCTCTCGGTGCTCAACCGAGTTCTCCGGCACAATGTCAGGAATGAACTAGACGTCATTCTCGCCTATGCTGACCGCATCGACGACGAGACCGTTCGGGATGGGATCCGCGACAGCGCAACCGACCTCGTCGATCTTAGCGACAAGGCGCGGGAAGCGGAGGACGTGATGACTGCCAGTGCGGACTCACCGGAATCGGTCGATCTCGCGGCCGTCGCACGGGATGTCGTCGAACAGCACCGCACCGAAGATCAGCCGTGTGAGATCTTGTTGTCCTGTCCAGACGAACTGACCGTTTCGTCGCACCGAACTATCATCTGGCAGGTGTTGACCGAACTGGTCGGCAACGCCATCGAACACACCGATAGACCGACACACGTCGAGGTTACCGTTCGAGGAGGCCCCAACGGTGCCGCCGAACTCGTTGTCGCTGACGACGGGACGGGGATTCCCCACCGAGAAAGAAAGATTCTGGACGCCGGAACGGAAACCCAACTTGAGCATGGCAGCGGGATCGGGCTCTGGTTCGTCAACTGGGCCGTCACGCAACTGGGCGGCGAGCTCGCCTTTCGGGAAAATGACCCGTCGGGAAGTGTCGTAACAGTTCGTCTTTACGACGATGAATACGACTCGTAGCCTCCGGCGGGAATAGTGACGTCGTCAACACCTGCAGAGTTAACGTCGGGTAACTGTAGCACGTCAGCTAGCACGTTTCCGCGCCTGCCGTGAAGTAGTGAACCATCGCTGCCTACTCGCCGCCTTCGGCGGCTCCTTGAGGCAGGGGTTCCTGCTTCTGTGACGCGTTTTGCAGGAACAACCGCAGTCCCTGCAGGGAACGCAGTCTCCACAGACGTGCCTTCGGAGTGACCCACTCCTAGTTCGGTGAGTCCGCGAGAAAGGATATTCCACACTGCATTTGCGTCTCTGGCCGCCTCAAAGCTACACGCCGGACAGGAGGGTTCACGCGCCCACACCGGTTTGTCGGTTTCCACGCCACAATTGGACACTCTTTGGTTGTACTCTGGCTCAACGTCTACGAAGTGCGTCCCCTCACGGTTGCACTTGTATTCGAGCATCGAAGTGAGCGTGGCTCATACCGCTGACGCTGTGTTACGGAAAGTTCAATGCGAAAGCCTCGCCGTTTACAGTAGTTGTCGAATCTGTTTTAACCAGCTTATTTCGAAGTGAACTAATCCTGGCTGGCTGATATAAACCCATATATAGATGAGATCTACAAATCTGATACAATCAGGTCTTTTGATAACAGTTAGAGAGGGGTTCGGCAACTACTGTTTAGCGCGAGGAGTGTCAACACTCCTCGGTCTAGCCGCGCGCTTCTGCCTGAGCGTCGCTGATGATCTTGTAGACGTGGATCGGAACGATCACTATGCCCAACAGCAGGTAGTTGAGCGTGAGGAGATTGAGTATCGCTAGCCTCGTCCGGCCAACGTAGTAGTACGCCACCGGCGAGAGCACGATTGACAGCAGGATCGCCACTGGAAAGGATTTATCGGCGATCGCTTGTGCGTGAGCGCCGTCGTCAGCGGGGGAGCTATTCGTCGTCATGGGTGTTAGAGGGATTGATTGAGCGCCGCCGGTAGAGCGCGTATCCGAGTGCGGCCGCGACCGCAACGATGCTCGCAAACCTCGTCTTGCTCACCTCCATATCTGAACGAGGGGATGGTAGTCAAATAGGTCCAGACGCAGAGTCTCAGTTCACGAAACGCCCGTTTGCCGCATACTGGTGTGGGTGATGGCTCGCGTCGGTAGCACGACGGTTGGCCAGCAATCGCCACCTGGTGACAATGGTGTTCCGGACCGTGAAACACCACACCGGGGGCCTTGGCGCGACCCTGTCCGTCTCAGCTCCCGGTGTTTCGTACCGAGAGAATTTTCGTTACTGTTTATTTTCATCCGGCTTCAGTTCCAGATGAGCTACCAATGACTGCTCAGACACCCCGCGACGGAACCCCCCCCAGACGGACATTTATTGCTGCAAGCGGCACGGCGCTACTGGGATCGACAGCAGGCTGTACAGCCGTAGTCAACTTCATCGGGAGTCAGATCCTCGAGCAGGTTAACGTGTTCAACGAGACCAACCAACCGGTCACTGGCGCTATCACCATCGTCGATCCGGCCGGCGACACCGTGCTTGACGAAACCTTCGATCTCGCCGCCTCGGACTCGGAAGAGAGTGACAACGAGTCAAGTTCCAGTGATGAAAATCAATCACTCGCAGTGTACGACGACGTGTGGACCGAGTCGGGATCGTACGAAGTGGCGGTCGAGTTGGACAGTGAGATTGACGGCCAATCGCAAGCGAACGGGACAGTGACGATCGACACTCCCGACGAGCAGAAACTCGCTGCCGCGCTCGGCACCGATGATGCCGACAGACCGATCGACTTCCGCGTAGGCAAAAGTCTCTCGGAATTTGGAGATTGAGCGTTCTGGTATGCGAACGAGACGCTGTGCATCTCGTCAACGCCGCGGGACTGACCCCTTCCTGCACCTACTCACCGAGAACACGATCTCGACGAGCTAGAGCTTCCTCGCCGGTTCTGGCGGCTATCTGACTGCCCTAGCTCGTCACGAATAGAGCGGTCAGCTCAACTACTGCGATTGAAACCCGCCGAAAAGTGATTTCAGACCATCTCAATGCGAATTGACCCCTTTCACACGTTCTGGCGGGCAGTCCAGCCAGCGCAAGACGCTGGTTGACACTTCAGATACCATTATGACTATGATCGACCGAATCAAGCGCTCGATGGTCGAACACCGTCCGGGGCGATACTGAACTAGACAGTGCCAGAAGAAGAAACCGATAATAATACTGACTTAGGCCCGCAGTATCTACTAACGAGGGAGATAGGCTAAGATATGTTTGTCTGTGATTCTCTCGGGTTTGTTATTCTGTTCGGAGTCTCCACACTGTTTGTCGATGGACTTCTACCTGGGTTATTCGGTGGAATTATTGCGACTGGGGTAGGGTTGGCCGCGACGATTAGCGGAGTCAAGGGTGTGAACGATTGGTGGAGACTATCGACTACGGACTCTGTACCAATGGATGAGGCTGTCGGAGCCAATGAATTGGTTCAGGTTCAAGGGCATGTCCGTCCGTCCCAACCGAGTAATACCATTAGATCACCGATCCATGACAAAGAGTGCGTAGCATACGAGTATAAGATCAATCATATAGTACAGGGTACCGGTGACCCTTCTATTGACTCTGGCAGCAAGTCTATCCCATTCATTATTTCCGATGAGACAGCGGAGATCTTGGTTGATCCGACCGCGGATAGTCTGTCACTGCAACATGAGAGAAATACAGTCACGGGAGGAGAGGAAATGCTAGACCAGGTTGATGAAGAGAAACTTGATGTGGAGCCTTCAGTCCATACAGAGAACTCAGGCGTAATCAAGGGTCCCATCGAGCTGATGGAAGGAACGATCAGCATTGGCGAGGATATAACTGTTGTTGGGAAAACCAACACACCGCCGGAGAGCGTCTCCGTAGCTGCAGACGCAGTCATGACATCTGGAGTAGAAGACTTGACAGTGATGAACGATGGCCCAAGAACCACCACGTTGAAAACAGGCGCTCGGGGTGTTTTTCTGTTGATTATTGGGCTACTACTCAGCATTACGGGTTTGACGGCTTTTGTGACCACTATTACCGGGTTAGTGTGAGAATGCTGATTTCGATACATAGACTGCTGATATGCGTTTTGTATCCCACAGTATATATTAAATAATTTATATACTGCATACCTCCACAAAGAGAGTTGATCGCCACGCCTTCGGTAGATTCAACAGAGCACTAAGTCCCTATGGGATCGGATTCAAGTTTACACATCGAAGACGGGGTGTGTCCCCGGGAGAACCTTCTGAAACCGCCCGCAAAATCACAGTCCTCGAGACGGGCTTCGCGTTCTTTGCGTTCGGCTAGCGCTTCGACGCAGCGGGCAACGTCTTGGAGCGGGTCGGACGAGTAATCGTTGAACGTATCGACGATGTCTGACGAGAGGTTCACTTGTGGCGTCAACAGTTCGTAGGACATCGGCTGTTCCGTGTTACCCAACGAACCGTGTCAAATGGAGTTATGTTGGTTAAGATTACCTGAGGATCTTAGAAAAAGAAATTAAATGAACAAGTGACTACACACCTCTCATCCAGATCGGAAACGGTCAAAAGGAAGGGAGAAATTCCACCAGAAATAGCGTTTTCAGGATGTCCTAGATAAACAGGTATCGACGTTAGAGAAACTAACTTCCGTTTTTGATGTTATCGGACCAGAGAAGATAGCGTAGCGATACACACACCATCCTGCAAGCCTTCTTTACTCTACCAGAATAATGGAATTATATGGGGTGAAGATAGTGGATAAAGATGCGTAAATATCAGGGAAAATTCAGATGAATACTTTCTCTGAATTCTGCTTTTTGTGAGTATGAGGCCTTCTTCTCCTATTCGTTTCCATCCAATAGCTACCATAACATCAGGTTAATAGAGCTAGCTAGTAGTCGAGAAAACTGTACTACTACCATCTGGATCCTTCCTCCTTCGCCATATTCGGGAGTATCCGACACCGTACTAACTCAACTCCCTCCCCCACTAATTCTGAACCTGAAAACACTTGCAAGGTGGTGTGGGCCGAACACTGGCAGGTGGTGTAGTCAGAATACTTACAAGGTGGTGTGAGCAAATCTCTCATCCAATACGACCCATTATCGAAGTGAAAAACGATTTTGCTTGGTGTTCTCTGTGATGTTTCTCGCCTATTTTCGATCTGCACTCGGGCAGCTACGTCAAAACAACCTCAGAATTCACAGAGCCTTTAACCTTCTCTGGGATGATTTACAATTCACTCATGGAACGCCCTACTCGTCAGAAAGAGCGCACAGAGCAGACGACAGACGAACCAGTTGAGCAAAAGGGCGTTCAAACGTGTCCAGA
Source organism: Halostagnicola kamekurae (assembly GCF_900116205.1). NCBI lineage: Archaea > Methanobacteriati > Methanobacteriota > Halobacteria > Halobacteriales > Natrialbaceae > Halostagnicola > Halostagnicola kamekurae. The sequence goes on from NZ_FOZS01000003.1 coordinate 409,109, forward strand.
GTGCGACTCGAGTTCACTTATTCGAAGTTCAGATGAAACCGAGGTGAGTTGTGAAGATTGTGGATTGATCCTCGAAGAAGAGACAATTGACCGGGGACCAGAATGGCGGGCATTCAATCATACAGAACGGAACAACAAATCCCGCGTCGGTGCCCCAACAACCCAGACAATGCATGATAAGGGATTAACCACAACAATCGACTGGAAGGACAAAGATGCCTACGGCCGGTCTATCTCATCAGAAAAGAAGAGCCAGATGAATCGGCTTCGGAAATGGCAAGAACGCATTCGAACGAAGGACGCTGGCGAACGAAACCTTCAGTTCGCCCTCTCTGAAACCGATCGAATGGCGTCTGCATTAGGGGTTCCCCGATCTATTCGCGAGGTCGCCAGCGTCCTCTATCGACGCGCTCTCGATGAGGATCTCATCCGGGGGCGCTCCATCGAAGGTGTTGCCACGAGTACGCTCTATGCGGCCTGTCGGATGGAAGGTGTCCCCCGATCACTCGAAGAAGTCGCTGCAGTCTCACGCGTCGATCAGAAAGAGATTGGCCGTACGTATCGATATGTCGCACAAGAACTCAGCCTCGAGATGAAACCTGTCGATCCGAAAAAATACGTTCCTCGGTTCTGTTCTGAACTCGAGTTGCCTGATGAAGTTCAAGGGAAAGCGAACGAAATCATCGATACGTCAGCTGAGCAGGGGCTGTTATCGGGAAAATCGCCGACAGGATATGCGGCAGCAGCAATCTACGCAGCGAGTCTCCTTTGTAATGAGAAACGGACACAACGAGAAGTGTCGAACGTCGCGCAAGTAACTGAGGTAACCATTCGAAACCGATATCAGGAGCAAATCGAAGCCATGGGACTTCACACGTAGCGCTTTATCTCGTATCTAATCATCACCAGAGACGGTATTTCCACCGTTGGCCGACGTCTGCGTCCAGACGCCGTCGTCGAGGTCGATGGCGTCGTTCCATTTGCCGACGACAGTCGAAACCGCGAGGTCACCGGTCACGTTGTTCATCGTCGCGATGCGACCGAGGACCGGGTCGACACCGGCGACGAATCCGACCACCGCAAGCGGAAGACTGGCCTGGTTGAGTATGACGGTGAGCATGACGATCCCCGCCCCGGGGACGCCAGCGGTGCCAATGCTGATGAGTACGGCGACGACCAACACGAGTACTTGCTCGGAGAAGGCAAGCGGTTGTCCGACTACGTTCGCGGCGAAGACGACGGTAATCGCCTGTCGGATGGCGGCGCCGTCCATATTTGCTGTGGCACCAACTGGAAGCGCGAACGAGTAGATACGCTCCTTGATACGGAGATCCTCTTCGGCGTTGTTCATCGTCACCGGAAGTGTTCCGCTCGAGGAGCGGGTGGCGAAGGCGGTCACCATCGCGTCTTTCGAGCCAACGAGGAAAGCAAGCGGTGAGACATCAGCGACCACGTTCATGAGAAGCAGTAGGTAGGTGAACGAGATGTGGATGACAACTGCGATCGCGACAGCGAGCACGAGCTCACCGAGCGACGAGAATACGCCGATTCCCTCGGTGCCGATCCCAGCAGCCATGAGGGCGAATACGCCGATCACACCGTACTCGAGGACGCCACGAACAACGACGAACATCGCTTCGGCTCCAATTTCGAACGCCTCGAATACCGAGTCAACACGATCTGCGAGTTCATCTTGTCGGGCACGCACGTAGGTGAGCGCGATACCGAAAATAATCACGAAGAAGACGGTTGCGAGCAGGTTCCCCTCTGCCATTGCAGTGACAGGATTGCTCGGGACAATACCGAGCACGACCTCGGTGAGCGAGGGCGGTGCCTGGGACTCGGCTTCACCACCAGTAAATTCGACGCCACGGCCGGGTTGAAGGACGTTCGCGACGGCGAGTCCGATGATGCCTGCGATGGTAGTCGTTACTGCGTAGAGGCCGACAGTTGCTCCCCCAATCTTGCCGAGCCGAGCTGGCGATAGCTGACGGATTCCGGTCAGCAGCGTGAAGACGATGATCGGGATCACCAGCATGTTGAGCAGCCGCAAGAATAGGTCTCCGAGCGGTGCAACGACCGTCATCTGCTCACCGAATGCGATCCCCGCTGCGGATCCGAGAAGGAACGCAAGTGCGATGCGATAGATCAGTGGCACCGACCGGTACCGCTGCCACATTGGACCGATTGTTGAGTTCATAGACGGTATCAGGTAGTCTCTATTTAAACAGTCGTCCTTCTCGCTCGTATTTGAAGCCGTCTATGACAGCTGTTCGTCCGGAGAAATGGGAGCTAACTCCCTCAGAACGACTAGATTCGGTCACCTATGTATACCTTGTCGCTGGAAGAGGAAAACGTATTCTCGCAGAAAACGGTTACAATCGCCGAAAGACACACCATAGTCACACTCTCTACAGGCGGAGCAGGCCGAGTGCCTCGTGGTCGTACGGAAACCGGAGATTTCCTGATGACGAGAATCTTCGATTCTCGAACCACTTGCCCCGAGGCGGTTCACGGATGCCTTCCCTTCGACGAAGATTGGAGACGGCACACTTCAGCAACAGCCCCCGGTGTTCGAGGGGGTTTATGGGATGAGCAGGCGCAAAACCTCCCGCCTCAGCGCGGGGAGGATGTCAAGGAAGCAGGAGACGTGGCTGTCGAACAGGACGCTACGCAGGAAACCGTCGGCCAGGCTCGAGAGTCTCTCAAGCGGAGTCGGATCGTCGACGGCGTTGCTGGGCTTACCCAGCAGGGACATTTCGTGTTGTACGCCCTCCTGATGTTACACGAAGAAGGTGATACACCGATTCGGGCGCGTGACGTGCAGATCAATACGAAATTATCTGTGGTCGAGCGGCAGTTGACCCGCTCGTTCCGAGACGGATGCGTGACCATCTCGGCGAGCTCTCGATGTTGGGGATTGCGAGTCGTACAGAGCGGAACAGAGGTGAATCGGGTGGTCGGTACTACGAGTATCTCTTGACACAAATCCTGATCTCCTACTCGAAGCTCTCGACGAGACAGTGGACATGGTGGGGGTAACCGACGCCGTTCAGCAGCGTCTCGATCAGGATCTCTGACACCCAAAGACACTGGACAAACTGGGGTGGTCGTCAGTGTACCGAAATGGTCGCGAAGACACTGGACACGGTGGGGTAGCCTGCTACTCTCGAGCTATCTGAGACACTGGACACAGTGGGGTGCAGTTCGGTTCGCAGATTGTGAGAAGACACTGGACACGAGGGGGTATGGACACTGGATTAGGACTTGGGACCCAGATAGTCGGTAAGCGTTACGTTTGGTGCTGGACTCGACCACTATTTTCGTCAACCGTCGTCTCGCTGTGACTGTCCGCAGAGCTGAAAGACCGCTTGGAAACAGGGGAAGACAGCACTCTCGAAGATGTCTTCTTGGAGGTGACAACCATGGAAACGAATGGTTCGAACGAATCCCCTCCACAGAAGAGACCGAAATTGCCCTGTACCAAGCGGCGCTGAATATAGAGTATCGAGTATGTGGTTCGTCCCGTTCACCGGGATTGTCCTGGGACTACGAGCAGGGAATAGAGGAGAGTGCACAGGCCAACGATTTCGCTCATTCGACTGAGGAGTGGGAGATAGAACGTATAGATCTGCGACTGGAAGTCGATACTCTGGCCGAGGGAGTGGACCCCAATTGAGAGAGACATCGGGACGACAGTGATGAGACAGAGGCCTACTGCGAGGTACAGCATTCGAGCACTGTCGTTCCGGCGGTAGCCCGAGTAGGCGTGAAACACGATGAACAGCGCTAATCCCGCCGCGATCAGCGTCGCGGAGAGCAACAGGAGATACTCGGATTGGGACTGTACGCCACCGATCTGAAGTGCCGTCATCACAGGCCCTCCCACATCTCGGTGAAGCGGTCGGCGAGGTGTCCGGTTGCTCGCTCGGCGACCGTGATCTCGAACCCGTCGTCGGTGAGCCGAACCGTGAGTTCGTCCAATCGCGCTTCGTACATGCTGTAGTGGTTCCCGTCGGGTTGCGGTACCCGTCGTTCCGCGAGGAGCCCGCAGTCGACGAGACGATCCGCACGACGATACACCGTTGAGATCGAGATGTCACACGCTTCACTGAGTTCCTTTGCAGACATCGCGTCGCCTCGCGTCTGCCGGAGGATCTCTTGGGCGTAGCTGTCGTCAAGGAGGGCGAGGATCTCATCGGCATTCTGGTCATCGCCCATGGGTATCCTCTCCGATTCCCTGAATGACCCCCACCCTCGACAACGAGACACTCCGAAAGAGGTCACGGACACGCTCATTTCGGACACTCCATGTACAGATCATTCATTCGTCGCCAGGGTTTGGTCACGACGTTTGATAGACGCGCATAAATAGAGCGGCGATGCCATACTGAACGACGCCGGTTACGAAGTACGCGATGATACCGGCGTATGGACTCTCCACGAAGGACAGGGCGAGCTGGTAGGCGCCAATCAAGACCCCTGACGTGATGAGTGCCGCCGAGATCGTCCACACGACGGCAGCACCCCCCGAGTACGAGATCGGCCAGTACTGCTCGTAAGCGTGTGGGATGTTTGCCGCGATCGCGAGTAAGAGCAGAAAGGATGCTGCAAACGAAACTCCAATCCGGTACAACGGGTAGATGGTGAGTAGCGCCATGAGGACGGCAACCACGCTAACCGTGAAGTCCTTTGTCAGCTCTGCTTTGAGACGCGTCCCTAGCGACGTGTCGTTTGTCATACGTCGGTCTATGGATCCACGTATGAAGGTACTTATGCGGATTCGCTGGGCCAGCGAATCTCCGATCGGTCGAGGTTGCAGAGACTATGAGGCCTGTCGAGCGTAATAACCTCAGTCCGTTTCACTGACTCTATCTAGGTGCGACACATCCGATGGTTAGTCCTCGTCGATTGCGGCGCCGACGAGCGGGGCTTCGACATCTGGGTCGTCGACGTCCCCAGTTTCCGGATCTCGGCAGTCATCCAAGTCCACACCGACAAGTGGATCGTCGTCGGTAAACACGAACCCGACGCCATCCGCTTCTCTCGAGTTAGCATACTCGAGCGCCGTCTCGACTGATGCTCATGTGGTCGGATCCGTCGAGGACGCAAACTCACCACTCCCCGGTGTCACCGGGATCTTCGTTGGCTTCCCGTCTCGACATTCTTCTCGTCAGAGACCCACTGGTCACGTTTTCGTAACTGCTCGGGAAGCACCGAAACCGTACTTTCAGACACCGCCAATCCACCTCGTGTTGTGCGTCCATCTGGTCGATTACTAACTATAGGAATTCTTATAAATATACCGTAAGCCGGTAGGCTGTCCGCACTGTCTATTTCAGCACCTCCTCAGCTGGCGTTCGGCCATCAAGCGCTTGATTCGGTCGATCGACGTCATCTCGGGAACCCTCGTGGCGAGCTTTGGAGGCTACAATACCTACGTCGCAACTATCGCTGACCATAGTCCTCGCTTTCGTATGACTGCCGAATAACGAACTGGATGCGGGTACTCGAGCGATTACGCAGAGTCGACTGAACGGCTACGCGCAAAACGACCGGTGATCAACGCGTCCATGCAGTACAAACAACTCACGGAGTACGGTGCGATCGGTGACGGGAATACGGTCGCGCTGGTTGGCCGTGACGGCTCGATCGACTGGTGTCCGCTCCCGCACGTCGAGTCGCCGAGCGTGTTCGCCGCGATACTCGATGCCGACCGCGGCGGGCACTTCGCCGTCCGACCGACCCAGTCGTTCGAGTCCGTTCAACGGTACCGCGACCGGACCACCGTCCTCGAGACGACGTTTCAGACGGCCGACGGCAGCGCGACCGTAACGGACTTCATGCCCGTCGCCGAGACGGCCGAGTCACCCGTCCGACCGCCAGCCGTCTACCGAAAGCTCGAGTGTGACACCGGGCCGCTCGAACTCGAAGTCGCGTTCGAGCCGCGGTTCGACTACGCGCGGGACGTACCCGCCGTCGAACGAACCTCCGACGGCGTCGTCGCGATCGGTACCGACGAACGAGCCGTCCTCTCGAGCGATCTCCCGCTCCGACCGTCGACCGATGGGCACGGGGCGAGCGCGACGGTAACGCTCGAACCCGGCGAGACGCGCTGGCTGGTCCTCGGCTACGGCGAGGCGATCCCCCTCGAGTCGTCTCACCACCAGAAGACGCTCGACGAGGCCGTCGGCTACTGGCGGGAGTGGAGCCACGATTGTGCGGGGGCGGACTGTCCCATCGATAGTCCGTGGCACGACCTGGCGGTTCGGTCGTCGCTCGTTCTCAAACTCCTCCTTCACCGAGAGACCGGCGCGGTGTGTGCAGCGCCGACGACTTCGATCCCCGAGGACCTCGGCGGCGTGCGCAACTGGGACTACCGGTTCAACTGGATCCGCGACGCGGCCTTCACCGTTCAGGCGCTGGCCGAACTGGGCCACCTCGACGAAGCGCGCTCGTACTTCGAGCTGTGTCTCGACCACTGCGGGGGTCACGAGCCCGCCGACGTTCCGCCGGTCTACGGCCTCCACGGCGGCGACGACCTCGAGGAACACGTTCTCGATCACCTCGAAGGGTATCGCGGGTCGGCTCCCGTTCGCGTCGGGAACGCGGCCCGAGAGCAACGTCAACTGGACGTCTACGGCGAGTTGATTCTCGCGATCTACGAGAGCGTCCGCTACGGCGAGGCGGTGACGACCGACGACTGGGCGGTCATGTGCGATCTCATCGACTACGTCTGCGAGGGATGGGAGCGACCCGGTTCGAGCATCTGGGAGTCCCGCGACGGCCCGAAACACTACGTCTACTCGAAGGTGATGTGCTGGGTCGCGTTGGACCGCGGGATCAAACTCGCCGAAGCCGCCGGGGACGACGTGTCGGCCCCACTCGAGCGGTGGCGGACGTGCCGCGAGGGCGTTCGCGAGGCGATCCTCGAGCGCGGGTACAGCGACCGGGCGAACAGTTTCGTCCAGACGTTCGGCGGAGAGAGTCTCGACGCGGCGAATCTGCTCATCCCGATCGTGGGATTCCTCCCGCCCGAGGACGCTCGCGTCCAGGGCACGATAGACGCGACGATTGACCGCCTGGCGACTGACGGTGGCCTCGTCCGACGGTACGAAGGCGACGACGGACTCCCCGGCGAGGCGAGTCCGTTCGTCGTCTGCTCGTTCTGGCTCGTCACCGCACTCGCACTGGCGGGGCGGACCGACGAGGCGACCGACCGTTTCGAGTCCGTGATCGAGTACACCAGCCCGCTCGGACTGCTGGCCGAGGCGATCGACCCCGAAAGCGGCGAACAGCGCGGCAATTTCCCGCAGGCGTACAGCCACATCGGACTCATCAACAGCGTCCTCTACCTCGCCGACGCGGACGGCTCGAGCGGCGGATCGCGGGAGCCGCTCGGGCGCGACGAGTGGACGGAGGACAGCGATCTGGGCGGTGAGATCATCCGACAGCCGAGCGACACCGAGAGAGGAGATACCGCATGACCAACGACGAGAGACACGACGACTCATCCGAAGAATCGGAACCGGACGCCGCACCGACCGCACCGAGTAAACCCGACGGCGGGACGCGACGCACCGATGCCGACAGCGGTCATGACGAAGGGAACGGAGGGCGGGACCCAGGTAACGGCGACGATAACAGTGACAGCGGCGATAACGGTGACGGCGGCTCGATGCGTCCGGGCGATATGATGCTCTCCCATCCGACGAAGGAGATCTGGCCCCAGTACGCCGTGATATCGCTCGGGCTCTGGCTCCTCGCGAGCCCGCCGACGCTGGGCTACGGGAGCGCCTTGATGACCTGGAGTACGATACTCACCGGACTCGTTCTCATCACGCTCGCCGGGATCACGATCTATCGGGAGAGCGGCTACGCCAACTACGCGAACGGGTTCGTCGGCCTGTGGTTGGTGTTCTCGCCGATCGCGCTCTGGGCGCCGACGGCCGCGGCCTACGCCAACAACACTCTCGTCGGCATCATGGTGATCACGTTCTCGATACTCGTCGTAATGCGCTCGGAGATGGACGGGCCAACCGTTCCGCCCGGATGGTCGTACAACCCCTCGACGCGCGCTCAGCGCGCACCGTTGATCGCGCTCGGAATTTTCGGCTTCTTCGCCTCGTGGTACATGGCCGCGTATCAACTCGAGTATATCTCGGGCGTCTGGGATCCGCTGTACGGGTCGGGGACCGAGCAGATCCTCACCTCGAGGGTATCGGCCGCCTTCCCGGTCTCCGACGCCGGTCTCGGGGCGGTCGCCTACTCGGTCGAGGCGCTCATGGGATTCATGGGCGATCGCCGGCGGTGGCGCACCATGCCGTGGATGGTCGCGTTCTTCGGCGTCGTCGTGATCCCGCTGGGCTTCATGCAGGTGCTGCTGGTCATCATGCAACCCATCATGGTCGGGACGTGGTGTACCCTCTGTCTGCTGTCGGCGTTCGGCATGCTCTGGATGATCGCGCTGACGGTCGACGAGGTCGTCGCGATGGGGCAGTACGTCGTCCGTCTAATGGGCCAGGGGGACAGTCTCTGGACCGCTTTCTGGATGGGAGGGACGATACCCGAGACGGAGGCGGGCGTCGACGAGACCGAGACGCGACCGATCGGCGACTCGCCGGTCGGCGAGCCGTTCTGGGGCGTTTCGATCCCGTGGTCGCTACTCGCGGCGATGGCGCTCGGCGTCTGGCTCATGCTCTCGCTGACCGTCTTCGGAACGTCGGGAATCATGGCCGACAGCAGTCACCTCGTCGGCTCGTTGATCGTCTCGTTCACCGTGATCGCAACCGCTGAACCCGCTCGTGCGATTCGGTTCCTCAATGTCCCGCTCGCCGTGTGGATCATCGTCGCTCCGTGGTTCGTCGTCGGCGTCCCGGCTATCGCAGCCGTCAACGCCACTGTCGCTGGAGCACTCGTCCTGGCCCTCAGCATCCCGCGCGGTCCGATCGCAGACCACTACGGCGGCTGGGAGCGCTACGCCACCTTCGAATCGGTCGACCGACTGAACCCCCTGAGTAGCTAACTATGTCCGAACAGACTGACTCGGAAGTCGTCGTCGTCACAGGTGCATCGGCCGGCGTCGGGCGAGCGACCGCTCGCGCGTTCGCCGAACGCGGCGCGAAGGTCGGCCTGCTCGCGCGGGGCGAAGACGGACTCGAGGGCGCTCGAGACGACGTCGAACGAGCCGGCGGCGAGGCGATTTCCGTTCCGACGGACGTCGCCGATCCCCAGCAAGTCGAGGCGGCAGCCGACGCCGTCGAGGACGCGTTCGGTCCGATCGACGTCTGGGTGAACAACGCGATGGTGTCGGTGTTTTCCCCCGCGTCGGAGATGACCGCCGACGACTACCGCCGCGTCACCGAGGTCACGTATCTGGGGTACGTCCACGGAACTCAGACCGCACTCGAGCGAATGCGACCCCGCGACGACGGGACGATCGTCCAGGTCGGATCGGCGCTGGCGTACCGGGGGATCCCGCTCCAATCGGCGTACTGCGGCGCGAAACACGCGATTCAGGGATACACCGAATCCGTCCGGACGGAGCTCTTTCACGACGACTGTGACGTCCAACTCTCGATGGTCCAGATGCCCGCGATGAACACGCCGCAGTTCGAGTGGACGAAGAGTCGGTTGCCGCGCAAATCACAGCCGGTCCCGCCGATCTACCAACCCGAGGTCGCTGCTCGAGCGATTACCTGGACCGTCGATACCGAACGCGACGAACTCTGGGTCGGCTGGCCGACGATGAAGGCGATCCTCGGCAATCGGCTCGTCCCCCGACGACTCGATCAGTACCTCGCAAGCGGCGGTTACGACTCACAGCAGACCGACGAGCCGGCCGATTCTGAGAGAGGGCACAATCTCTACGAGCCGCTCGCGGGAGATTTCGGTGCGCGCGGTCGCTTCGACGAGCGCGCACACGATCGGAGCTATCAGCTCTGGGTTTCGATACATCGCCGGCCACTCGCCGCAGTCGCCGGTTGTCTAGCGGCGGTCGTGAGCCTCGTCCTCGGCAAACTGATTCTCTCTTCCGAGACGGATGAGCCCGATGATCGTTGACGATCGACCACCTTGGAACGGTCGCTGCAGCGCCTAGACACTTATGGACGATCACAATCACGACCGTTCGCCGGACGACGACGATCTGGCTGGAGCAGGGTCAGATCACACATCCAAGCCGATCGACGGTGACGAAACGAGTGGTGCAGAAAACGAATCGGAACCGCACGTCGAACAGTCGATGCTCGAGGAGGAAGCTACCGACGCCGGCGAGACAGCGCAGGCGATCGAATCGCGATACGGACGCGGGACGGATCGAGAGGGAAGCAGGCACGACGACACCGATCACGGGGGAATGCACGAGGGCCACGAGGAGATGTTCCGCCGTCGGTTTTTCGTTTCGACGCTGCTCTCGATTCCGGTGCTTCTCTATAGCGAGATGCTTCAAGAGTGGCTCGGCTTTTCGGTCCCGGCCTTTCCCGGAAGCGAGTGGATTAATCCGATTTTCGCGGTGATCGTCTTCGCCTACGGTGGCGTCCCGTTCCTCCGAATGGCCACCCCCGAACTGGGCGAGCGGTCGCCGGGGATGATGACGCTCATCTCGATGGCGATATCGGTCGCGTTCGTCTACAGCCTGGCGAGCGTCGTCCTGCCGACCGAGTCGGCGTTCTTCTGGGAACTCGTGACCCTGATCGATATTATGCTGCTGGGTCACTGGATCGAAATGCGATCGGTTCGACAGGCACAGAGCGCACTCGACGAACTGGCACAGCTCATGCCCGATACCGCCGAACGGATCACGGACGATGGTGACACCGAAGCGGTTCCGGTGAGCGACCTCTCCGAGGGGGATCTCGTTCTCGTTCGTCCCGGTGCCAGCGTCCCCGCGGACGGCGTCGTGGCGGAAGGAGACTCGGACGTGAACGAGTCGATGATAACCGGCGAGTCGATGCCGGTTTCGAAAGATCCGGGCGACGAGGTGATCGGCGGGACTATCAACGGCGATGGGAGCCTCCGCATCCGCATCGAAGCGACGGGCGAGGAGACGACGCTTGCGGGGATCATGCGCCTCGTCGAGGAAGCACGAGGGAGCAAGTCGCGGACGCAAGTGCTTGCCGATCGAGCCGCCGGGTGGCTGTTTTACGTCGCTGTATCGTCGGCGGCCGTGACCGGCGTCGCATGGACCGTCGCCGCGTCGTTCGACGCTGCAGTCATCGAGCGAGTTGTCACCGTGCTCGTGATCGCGTGCCCTCACGCGCTCGGCCTCGCCATTCCGCTCGTAGTCGCGATCAACACGTCGATGGCGGCCCGAAACGGGATGTTGGTACGTGATCGTATCGCCATGGAAGAAGCGCGAAACCTGGACGCGATTGTCTTCGACAAGACCGGGACGCTCACCGAGGGCGAACACGGCGTCGTCGGTACAAAGACCGCAGACGGTATCGACGAGGAAGAAGCGCTGACCCTCGCAGCGGCGGTCGAAGGGGACTCGGAACACATGATCGCTCGCGCTATTCGCGAGGCGGCTGCCGAACGTGGTGTCGGCGTTTCGGAGGTGGAAGACTTCGAGGCGTTGAAGGGACGAGGGGTTCGCGCTCGGGTTGCGGGTGACGAAGTCCACGTCGGCGGTCCAAACCTGCTGACCCACCTCGAGACCGACGTCCCGTCCGATCTACAACGATTCGCAGATGAGGCCGGCGAAAACGGACAGACCGTCGTGTACGTCGTTCGCGAGGGGGACCCGATCGCCGCGTTCGCAATGGCGGACGTGATCCGCGACGAAAGCTATCGGGTCGTCGATGCGCTCCACGAACTCGATGTCGAAGTGGCGATGCTGACCGGTGACTCGCGGGACGTGGCCGATGCGGTGGCCGACGAACTCGGCATCGACACGGTGTTCGCGGAAGTCCTGCCCGAAGACAAAGACGAGAAAGTCCGAGAGCTACAGAACCAGGGCAAGCTCGTGGGGATGGTCGGCGACGGGGTCAACGACGCACCCGCGTTGACTCGAGCGGACGTTGGCATCGCCATCGGGAGCGGGACGGACGTCGCTGTTCAGTCCGCAGACGTCGTTTTGGTACAGAACAACCCGATGGACGTTGCCCGCCTCGTGAAACTAAGCAAGTCGAGTTACCGGAAGATGCAAGAGAACATCGTCTGGGCCGCCGGCTACAACGTCTTCGCCATCCCGCTGGCGGCGGGCGTCCTCGCGCCTGTCGGGCTCTTACTGTCCCCAGCAGTCGGTGCGATCTTGATGTCGCTCAGTACCGTTATCGTCGCAATCAATGCGCAGCTACTCCGGCGCGTCGATCTTTCCATCCCGGGATTATCGGACACGTCACCCGCTCGAGGTACACAACCGACCGATCAGGTGGGCACCCACGGAGCGCAAGGAAACCGGAACGTCACTCGGAAAATGAAATGAACCGAATCTACCTCGCAGTTGGCGTGCTCCTTCTGGGAGGGACCGTAATCGACCTCCTCTGGACGACGCTCTGGGTCGCGGGCGGTGCCGGCCCGCTCACGTCTCGGTTGATGGTGTGGACGTGGCGATCACTACGACGGATCGGCGCCCATAACTCACGACTCCTTAGCCTTTCGGGGCCGCTAGTCTTCGCGTTGAGCCTCACGGGATGGATCATCCTGCTCTGGGGCGGATGGACGCTTATTTTCGCCGGGGCCGAGGGCGCCCTCATCGATACGCTCAACCGCGGTCCCGTGTCGTGGACCGACCGGATCTACTTCGTCGGCTACACGGTTTTCACGTTAGGTATCGGTGATTTTGCGCCTCGAGACGGAATCTGGCAGCTTCTCACCGTTTTCGCGACGGGAAGCGGGTTGCTATTCGTGACGCTGAGCGTCACCTACGTGCTGTCGGTTCTCGACGCGGTCACCCAAAAACGCGCATTCGCTAACAACGTGAGCGGAGCCGGAACGCACGGCGAGGAGATCGTCCGAGCAGCCTGGGACGGCGAAGCGTTGCACGAACTCGATCTACCGTTAAACACCTACGTCAGGCAACTGACGGAGCTGACGGCGAATCACAAGGCCTACCCCGTTCTTCACTACTTTCACAGCGCCCGGTCCGACCGATCCCCGGCCGTCGAAATTGCGGCCCTCGACGACGCATTGACGCTCATCCGATTTGGTATCCCGGACGAACATCGCCCGAGCGGTATCCTCGTCCGGAGCGCCCGAAAAAGCATCCAGAACTACCTCGGAACGCTACACGAGAATTTCGTCCAGCCGTCGGACGATGTTCCGCCGCCGCCGAATCTAAACGCCCTCAACGAAGCCGACATCCCGACCGTCTCCGACGACGCGTTCGAAGCGTCACTCGCCGACCTGGATAAACGCCGGCGGACGCTACTCGGGTACACCGAGTCCGATCTCCGTCAGTGGCCGACTCGAAGAAACGAGTGATCTCCGCGGATCGTTCTCCCAGTGAGACGGCGAAGAAACTAGTTGCGAGCACTCTCCCGCGAGATCGGTTTCACACAGTGGTTTCAATACTCGTGTGTGCGTATTTCGAGATATGGCCATCGACGAGTCCCTGATTCGGACGGTGTTGGTCGTCATCGCCGTAATCCTTCTCTTGCCGTTCCTGATGATGGTCGTAATGATGCCGATGATGGGCCTGTGGGGTGGGGGACACATGTGGGGTGGCGGAATGGGCAACAGCGCTGGAACTGTATTGGTATTGTTTCTCACGCTACTCGTCCCTTTGCTCGTGATTCTCGGTATCGGATATCTCCTGTACAGAGTGGTCGGTCAGCCCGACGCTCTCCAGCGAGACGCCGCACTCGAGGAGTTGCGAACCGCCTACGCTCGCGGCGAGATCACGGACGAAGAGTTCGAGGAACGCCGCGAGCGGTTACAAGAGAAGCGATGAAACGCTTTTTCGACCGGGCAACGAATCCGACGAGAGGCACGCGAATGCCAGCCGTTCACCGATCCCTCGAGTTCGAAGGAGTCCCCGATAATTGGATGGAGCCGTTAGGGTGCCAGTTCTGAGTGCCGCAGTATGGTCTAAAATCCGAACGAAAGGCGTCACAGGCGAATAAAGAACCCAGCGAAAGAGAGGGTTCCAAACTCTGTTTCCGTGTTCTGACGAGTTGTCGAGCGATTACTCGTCGAGGTCGAGATACGTCGCGAACTTCGGCTGTCCGGCCGAGGCGGTCATCCCACCGTCGACGACGAGGTCGTGACCAGAGACGTACGAGGCGGCATCGGAGGCAAGAAAGACCATCACGCTGGCGATCTCCTCCGGGTCCGCGCCCCGCTCGAGCGGGATCCGTTCTTCGTACTCGTCCATGATCTCCTCGCTGTCCTGAAAGTCCTGCGTCGCGTCGGTCAGAACGAGTCCGGGGCTGACGCTATTGACGCGGACGTCGGGGCCGTGGTTGATCGCGAGGGCCTTCGTGAGATTTCGCACGCCGCCTTTCACCGCGTTGTACGCCTCGAGTCCGTGATCGCCGCCCCGGCCCGAGATGGAGGCCGTGTTGATGATACACCCGTTCGACTCCTCGAGGTGCGGAAGCGCGGCGCGGCTGCCGTAGAATACCGAGTCGAGGTCGATACCGATCGTTCGGTCCCAGTCCTCGTTACTGAGGCCCGTCACGTGTCCGAACGTTCCGACGCCGGCGTTGTTGACGAGGACCTCGAGCGAACCGAACTCGTCGACCGTTTCCGCGACCATGTCGTCGACGTCCTCGGAGTCGCTGACGTCGGTTTCGATCGTCAGCGTCTCGCCGTCGATGGACTCGGCGGCCTCGGACATACCCTCCGTGTCGATGTCCGCGAGCACGACCGACGCGCCCGCCGCGCCGAACTGGGTCGCGACGGCCTTCCCGATTCCCGACGCAGCGCCCGTTACGATCGCGGTCTTCTCGGACAGTTGTGACGACATAGGACAGTTGTCGGCTCCGAATCAGAAGGAGGGCGTCCTTTCCTGCGAAAGGGGATCGACTGACTCGGTGCTGGTGGACTCACAGAACGCGGCTTCGCAAGCAAAGGCGCGGAACTCGAGCGAGAATCGGCCTCGAGACGAGACGAACGAAAGCACTGGAGACGCTGCCCCGGAGATGGATACCGAGAGCGGAGCCACCACGAATAGATCCGAAAACGGCTCCAACGAGACGGGAACCGACGAGCGGCACGCCAACGAGCGCACGGACGACTCCGATAGCATTCCCGGCTTCACTACCGGCACCGGCCTTCTCGGGGGCGCACTCTCGCTCGAGTGGCTCCGTCGGCGTGCTGTCACGGACGAGCCAGACGAGTAGCAGACTGTTCGTTTTTTACCGGAATAAGCGGGAGGTGCGAGTCGGAGCCAAATTCAGTTCTTTACGAAGCCGGTCGTTAGACGATCGCTGTAGTAGTCTCGAGGAAAATCGTTGCTGTAGGGCTCTGTTGTGAGTATGCGCTTTCGGATGGAATAGGGGTTGGGGTGTCCCAAGGGACAGCGCCAAAAAATTACAGCGCCCCCACCCACACCTCAGCCACGGATTTCCAGTTGAAGCACCTGAAACGGTAGTCGTTTATTCTATCTGTCCTCCGCATATGAAGGAAGCAAACATGATGGATTCATCATATAATCAGTAAATGGCGAGACGGAACCATCCCATTTCCAGAGTTATATACATGTTCGCAAAGTAAAAGGCAGTAGTATCCCTCATTGTTAGCAACCAGACATCAGCCAGTTATGAAATTCGATCCAAGTCCTATCGAAGATCGGGTTGAGGAGAGAGTCGAAGAAGTCGAAGAGCGTTTAGATGAGATCCCGTCTGGGCGAACGATGCCTGATAAGGAGGATATGCTAATTGGATCTGCAAAAAAGCTTTCTCTGGGATTTGTATTTATTGATATAAATGGGTTTACCGAATATTGCGAGGAAAATGACGAAGAAGACATTCTAATGATGCTGAATATATTTATACCGGAGATTATGGAAATTGCCCGTCATTATGACGGGACATTTGAGAAAAACACTGGGGATGGAATTCTGGTATATTTTGGATCTGAAGATGGTGATGTTGAAGCTTGTCAAACGGTACTACTTTATCTACAGACAGTCAAATATGCCCTCAAATACCACATAAACCCAAAATTAGAGGAAAGAAATATAGTGCCCATTTCAATTAGCGCAGGTGCAAGTTATGGTGTCGCTCATATCTCCCGAGTTGGTGTTCACAGTTTGAACCGTCGGACTGCAATTGGGAACTCTGCCAATATAGCTTCCAAACTTGAGGACATCGCTGAAGAGGACCAATTCCTGATAAGTGATTCTATCTATTATTTTGCCCATGAGAAAGGAGGATATCATGAGGATGTTTGTTTCGAAGACCAAGGTGTGTATGGGTTGAATTCTCCTGGGGAACTCTATATTTGGCAACTTGATGAGAAAGAGAATGATTTATACCGGTATCATGATTTTATATGCTCTCCTCCTTCCCCCAGTCAGGTGAGTGACTAGATGGCAGATAGGGAATACCTTGTTGACAAATCGTATGAGCATTTAGACTCATATGTTAAGTATGCTGATAAAAAAGCATCTGTCCTATTAAGTGGGTTATTAGCGTTCTTAGCACTTTATGTGAATTTTATTTTCTCAGTATCTGAGCAGTGGAATACCTCCTTCAACATAGTTTCTGGTTTGACTATCCTATTAGGTTTAATAGCGATCACAATTTCTGGGTTTGTAGTTTATCCAAGAACCCCTGATAAGGAGAGGGGATTCTTCCTCTGGGAGAGTATTCTAGATCGTAACACTCCAGAAGATTACTATGATGACTTGAAATCTCTAGATGATTATGAGGTAGTAGAAGAAGTTGTGTGGCAAAATTATCAGTTAGCAAAGGTAGCTGATTCTAAATATTCACTGATTAGGTTATCAATCATTATCGGATCATCTTCGTTCGTAAGCGCAGCGCTGTCAATAGCGATCATACTTTGTAATATGTGATTGGACTACGTCCCTTCCCAGCTAGAATCAAACATTGAGAAGATCGTTTACCGAATAAGAATACGGGGACGATTCTGTTATGCTCCTATGGGGGGAGGGTGATTGCGCGGCGTGCGCTCTGCGCGCCGCGCTCGCGAAAAATTGAGCCAGCAGATATTGGATGTCATAGCGGGGCTACCCTATTGATAGAGAGTGACAGAATCTTGATAACTGTGGTTGTCGGATACACCCACGAAGGTTTATCAGTGGAGCTGCAGCCAAACGCGAGCATTATGCGACATCCACAGGACGACCTACTGATCGTGTATGCACTCGCATTACTTGCTTGGGAATGCGAAGATACGCCGAAAGAAGATTGAGCTTTGAACCTCGCAGCCGAGATCACGGATAAGCATGGGCTCAGAGGAAGTGAGGCGATTCGTCAGTTTGAATAGCCACAGCTAAGATTGAAGCGTCAGATCAACTGGCCCGTCGCTACTCCTGTTAAAGCGCATGATGTTGGACGTACTTTCATATAGTCTGATTTTTCACTATATACACAGTCAATATGCCTGGCAAAATCTTTGATAGGGCTAACACAGGAGAATCTGATCCAAATATACTGCAGACAGAATACGAAGGAGCGAAGGAACGACTAAGTCAGCAGCAAGACACCTTCAAAGAATTCTCCAGAGAAGGACTGCAAATGTTCCGTCTCCTTCTATTATTTGTCGCTGCACCGACAGCGTTATTTGGTGCGTTAGACCCACAAACCCTTGTTCAGGTGAATGACTTAGTCACGTCAAATTATTGTACAATTTCTGGTATTGAAGGATGTCTTATGTCAATGAAGTGGGTTTCTGCTCTAACTGGAAGTTTCTTAGTATTGAGTGCTGGAATGAATCTATTTGCAGCTGGTTATGAAGCACGTGGTGTTCATAACGCTTCTAATCCAGAGGATCTTCATCGAATCATCTCTAACGACGATTTTGAAGAAGATTATTGGCGAGAACGGCTCAAAACCTATCGAGAGCGTATCGATCATAACGACCGTGTCATCTGGATTAAAGAATCCTTGTTAGCGCTAGGTAAGGTAACACTCCTAATATCGATCTTCGGTATTACCTCTGTTATTGTGGTAACTATGATTGGTTCACCCCTGAAAATTCGCCAATGGCTTACTGTGCTTCTGGTATTTCTGTTCCCAATGTTGCTTTCACTACAGAAAGCGCCAAAAAGATATGCAGACGCAGACGCTTTTCGCCGTTATACTCCACTCTATGAGGTCAATTACAAGTCACAACCTACTGATAGCGAAAAGCAGGGAGATGAGCATGAGGAGAAGGATTTAGAAGAACGCGCAGAAGTGGATGAAACAGAAATCGAAAACGACGTGTGAGTGTTGCAAGCTATCACTCTTCTCTTCTCCCCTGGGGTTGCACGTCGACAAATCCGGTTTCCCGAATATGCACACGAAACCGGTAATACCGTGTGCATAATTGAAATCCACTGTAGAGGCCCCGGGTAGTGTTGGTCTAGTCTCAGACCATCATGCGCACGATACATGAAATTCTGGGGTCGTGGACGGAAGCAAAGGAGGTAGCCGATGTTTCTGACTACGGCGAACAACTCCAGAGAAGGAAGCACGTGAGTTTTTCAATAAATTAGAGGATGCCGAGTTGGCCGATGAAAAGCATCCAAGTAAGTCCGGACATTTGCGGCTAAGACCAAAGCACCCTCACTGTTACGCATCTGCTCTTTACCGACGTGATTACACTCTGATCTACTATGATTTTCGCGAATGTCTTTTTAGAGTACCAATGATATTCATGAACGGGAGTTTCAGCTGTTGCAAAATTAATGGTTTGGAAAATTCAGCACCTCGCCTATATTGAACGGTAAAATAGGAAATAATCAGACCAAGGAATGTAACCCTCACATTCAAGGAAAAGCAGGATGTGATTTTAATTAGAGAGTAGACCCCATTCGAAGAGTATATGGTCGCAAGCAAACATCTCACCAAAACATACCACATATATGCCACCTGAATTCCAGATTGACCACGTTTCTGTTTGTTTGACTCAGACAGTAAGCAGCGAAGAGAACTTTTTACAATATTTCGAAAGCTTAGAGGATATCTCTCAACATGAATTGTCAAAGAAGCGTGTTGAAAAGAATTTGGAAGATCCTCTTGAAAGCTACATACAAATAACAGACTCCTCAAGTGGTCTTGATGAACCAAGTCCGGATTCTTCATCCACGCAACTGCTTATCGACTCGATAAGCGATGGTGAAAAATTCCATGCTCACGCTAATATAGACAACCAAGACTATATAGACTCATTTAATGAATTTTTCAGTAGCATTTCCTCTACAGTAGGCACTTTAACTGCAGGGACAACAATTGTTAACGCAACTGTTGATGAAGGGTTTGATGCCTTTTCAGAGCGCCTATCGCTGCCTATTAGTTCTGATAGTGAGTATACAGTGCGAGGTATACGTATAAACAATGGAGATGGTACATATACCTTTCAAGATCTGAGCGAATTTGAATCTGAGGATGATTCTATAGCGGTGCGCTATAGTAAAGATGAGCTTGTAAAGGTTGATTCAGAACACACATCAGACTTCATCGGAGAAGAAATAAGTAAGGTTGAGTCCTTTGTTGGAAGTGAGAGTCAATGAGTACTGCTTTCAAAGAGTGGAGAGAGCGTGACACTCAACAGCGTAGAGACAGGGCGAACAACCCTGTTGAGCGCAGAGGCGCACACAGTACTCACCACACTTTTGAGCCCACATCACGAAGTGTGGAATACATTGAGGAAAAAAGTCACAAAGGTAACTATGAGCGAATGCTCCGCGATACCTTAGCAAATGAAAAGCTACGGAACATCTATAAACATATCCGAACGTCTGAGGGAGAATGGATACAATTTAGAGATGTTCATGAGGAGTTTAGCGACCTAGATGAGTTGGAGCTCACAAGGGAACTTCGTCATTTACAGAGAACGTGTCTAATTGAGAGAGGAATGACGAAAATAAACGGAGAAGTCAAGTCTCTATATCGTATAGATTCAATTATAGAAGGTTCTGAGCAGATTGTTGAAGAATACCTTTAACTACTCTACTTAATGCCCTTATCAGCTACTCCGATTAATATCTCGAACGAAAAGATCAAATCTACGAGAGATGCAATTATTGAAAGGAATGATCATCTTGAATATTCAAATATTCCTGTTGCAGTATTTGGCCCATTTTCAAGCAAATTCAACCCGTATGATGGAACTGCAATAGAAAAATCTCTTGACGATTCTATTAGCAACTCGGGAGACGTAGCATATGAGTTTTTAGAAGAAAACGTTGGAAGTGCTGGAGAAGATAACAATCCTAAAACTGGATCACAAGCACAGGTAGAAAACGAATTTTTGAATGAAGTTAAGAACGGCCTGCGAGATAAAGGTGTAAATGCTTTTGTAGCAAGTGACGTTCCTCCCTTTAGCGATCAAGAGAACACCATTGAGGATTGGGAAGACTATTTTGATGATGCTCAGCTTGGTGAGTGGGACTATGTCACGCAGAGCTACATATATTCAAAGATAGCGAATATAAATATATTCGTCTTCCGGTACCTTGGTAACCCTGTAGGTGTTACTTATGAAATAGCAGATATCTTTCGTGGTGCAAGGTCTGATGATCAACCAGAGATATTAGAACAGTCGTTACTCTGGTTTGAAAGTAGAATCGATGAGGAAATAAGAGCAAATAAAAAATATACCTCTCGATCAGAAGAAGAGATACGCCAACATCTTTCAGATAGTAGTGGGCCTCATTATCTTTCAGCTATGCTTGAACATGTGACTACGGATCAGAATTCAGATTTTGAACCGGCTTCTGATGTAAACCCAACAATATGGGAGCCGTTCCAACGTAGTCAAGATATAATTGATAAGACCGTAGCAAAAGTGAAGATGGCATCTAATTCTGATGAAAGGTATGTTTCTCCAATTCAACGAATGTGCGATGTTAACTAATCCACTAGATCACAACTATCCTTTCTCTCCCCTAGGATTGCACATCAACAAATCTATCACCCGAATATACGCGCGAAACCAATAACATCATGTGAATAAATTGAAATCCTATATAGATGTCCTTGAGCCGTTGGTGTGATTATTCCCATATAATATTATATCATATAATCATAAGATGGTATTAGATTTAGGGTCCGTGTTCACCAACCAAGGAACTTTCTCCTGAGTACGTACCTCAAACAGAGATCCTATTCGGCTGTCCTCAAGCAACTCGAGTTTGCTGTGACAAATTCTATACTGAGATCTATCGCACCCTCTTCAGTAATCTCGGAGGTCACTCACGATTTACTCCAGCAAACACCATTAGTAAGTACGAAGAGGTGAAATTGATCGGCTCTACTCAGTCGATTCGAATTCAGCGTCAATGATTGCTTCAAGCTGATCGGATTCCCGATCATATTGATCGATATGATCTAGTGCAATCTCACCTCGAGAAGTAATCTCGTAGACACCTCGGCCGATATTGCGAACGAGGTCGTAGTCTTCTAGCTGATTGAGCCGTTTTGTGACCGTCTTCTTGTGGCGGTCGATTTCATCAGCGATGTTTGCACCGAGATTACGGCCGCCCTGCAACTCCTCGAGGATTAGCCGGTCCGTCGGGAGCTGCAACAACATCATCGAATCGGAAACAGGGGACATATATGATACTGTTGGTAGCATTGTATTTGGAACCATTAGTAGGTTACCTATCGGATGCTACTACCAGTAGTATTATTAGGAATCCGTAGAGACTGTCGTGTGGAGATCGTCCCGCAGGACTCGCGAAAGGTCCGACGTGGTGCAACACGTCGGGACGGCCTCCGTCCGGCCTTCGATCAAGACCCCACAGAGACCATGCGACAAGATAGCCTCCGAGCCCATAACTGTAGGGCTCACGAGCCAGGCGTATCGGCTGCCCACTACAATCAGGGCGATACCTCGGACGGATCGCAGAAACCGCATTCGCATCCCACCGCGACTACCCGGACGAGAAATCGGACACCCCCTACTCGCCCGTTCACACTGTTTTCCGCAGCGAGACCGAACGGCCCCGCTCCCGACCACGACGAGTTCATCGTCGCCGGCGAGGACGCGATCATCCTCGAGCCGAGGGGTGACCGCTGATGGACCGCGACCAACCCAACGAACGGCCCTCGAAGTACGTCGTCCCCACGGGATCTGGCTACCTCGGGACCTACACCGTCAGCACCGACCGAACGGTGACGATTTCGACCGCCGCGCTGGGCGACCGCGACTGGCCGACCGACACCGCCCACGCTATCGACCACGACGACGGGATCGCGCTCGTTCCGCGCCTCGAGTCCGCCGAGTCGCTCGCCGAGTACACCCTCTGTAGACGCTTCACCGGGGCTCGAATCGCGGTCGGCCAGGTCGTGATCGACGCCCTCGAGCTATCGCGCGGCGACGACGTTCGGGTCTACGACCTCGAGCGTGTCGACGCTCGAGCGGGCCTCCTGCTCGTTGAGGCCGACGACGACCCGCGGCTCGCCACCGACGGCGGGCTCGAGGACGAGAGCCGTCCCGCCGCCGAACAGTGACACCGCGGGCTAGCCGCCCGTTCGGGCCGGCTGCGTTCCCCCAGCGGTGTCGCCGTCTCGAGTCCCGCTGTCCGTACTGCTCGCCAACCAGTTCATCCCCGATCCCCCATACAGCGATGTCTCCAGCCACCAGCGATTCGACGACCGAACAGCTCCCAGACCAACACAGCGAGCGTTTCGAAGCCCTCGAGAACCGACTCGAGGCGCTCGAGGCCGAACTCGAGCACAAAGACGACCGGCTCGAGGAGCTCGAACGAGAGTGCGATCGCCTCGAAGACCGCACGGCGACTCTCGAAGAGCGTGTCGCCGATTTCGAGGAGCGAGTCGCCGATTGCGGCTCCGAACCTACCCGTCTCGAGAACATGGCCGAAGCCGCGCTCAAGAAAGCCAGTGCGAACAAATCGCGCGTTGCGGAACTTCAGTCCCGCGAACTCGAGAAGGGCGCGCACCTGCTCACAGAAACCGTCGACGTCCACGCCGTCGACATTGCAGATGGGCGGCTCGAGCGCCTGACGAAAGACGACGGGAACGCGTACTACCGCGTGCCCGAGAGTGCAGACCCGCTCGAGCGCGGCGGGACCGTCTCGCTCGCCTACGGCGACCTCCTGCCGATCCAGCAACTCGCGCGGATGGACGAGGAGATGCGCCGCTCGGCCGCGAACGCGCTCCCCACGCGGTTGGCCGCGAAGCTCTGGACCGCTCGAGTCGACGACGGCGTCGGTGACGACCCCTGGAAGTCCGGCTGTAAAGACATCGCCGAGTACGTCAAAGCGAGCGACCTGAAACACTGGATACGACGGCAGGAAAGCGGTATCAGCGAGACCTACGCGAAGAAGCTGGTCTCGCGGGTGATCGATGCAATGCTCGACCTGTCGAAGAACCGGCTGGCCGTTCGCAAACGAACGGAACGAAAGAACGGCCTCGAGTACACCGAACGCCGCCTCCTGTTACCCGCCGATGCTGCGATTCCCGGCGACGGCGGGCCGCCCGCAGACGCGGATCGGGAATCGAAGACAGGTGGTGTCCACGGGTAGGCCAGTCCACCGCGGTAGCTCCACCCTCGAGAGCGCGACCGCGCTCGAGGACTGCTCGAGCCACGGCCCGACCGCGGTCGATCGCACGGGTCGGGTAGCCGCGGGTCTCTTCGCTCGAGCGGTCGACGGCGTATACAGCGAGACGGGGGCGGCAGGCGGTTCCGGAGACGACGGTTGTCGCCGGAGCCCGGCGGTGTTCACAGTGCAGGCTCGTACTCTGCCCGCTCTGTGACGAGTTCGCTCACCGATCGTTCGAGGGCCGTCCCAATCGGAAGGTGGCCCAAGCGAATGCCTCGAGCGGGCTCGTATCGAAAACGTGGCCGGTGAGGATGGAGGAAAGATGCGAGGAAAAGCTCACTCGCTCGAGTCGCCCTCGAGCGGGTCGACCGCTTCCGGTGCGCTCGACGCGCCGCTCAGATCCCGTGCATCGGGTCGGGCGTCCGGCGGCGCTTGCGGTACTTCTTTCTCGACGGCGGTTCGGGAGCCTCACCCTCGAGGATGGCGACGACGTCGCGGTAGTCGACGACGCCGTCGTCGTCGATATCGAGCGCGGCGGTCACGTCGTCGGTGACCGGCCCGACGTACTGGAGGGCCATGT
This sequence comes from Halostagnicola kamekurae, assembly GCF_900116205.1. Classification (NCBI taxonomy): domain Archaea; kingdom Methanobacteriati; phylum Methanobacteriota; class Halobacteria; order Halobacteriales; family Natrialbaceae; genus Halostagnicola; species Halostagnicola kamekurae. The sequence goes on from NZ_FOZS01000003.1 coordinate 433,315, forward strand.
AGGCGTCGCGGGTGCCCCGCGGGTCCCGCTTAGTCACGGTTTGCTCCCAGGCCTCGCGTTGTCCCTCGGATACCTCGCCGAGTCGGCCGAACAGCAACAGGGCGGTGACCGTCGCCGAGAGGTCGACGTGGTGGAACCAGCCGTCGAACGGCTCGACGTCCGGCCCGGCGGCCATGACGGTCTGGGCCGGGCCGGAGTGGACGTTCGATGCCCACGCGACCCCGAGATGTTGCGAAATGACGGCACCGAGTTCGTTCGAGAGCGCGTACGCGCCCGACTCCTCGGCAGCCGCCTCGATCCGCTCGACGTCGTCGTCTGTCAGGGCCACGTCGATGCGGGTTTCGACCGCCTCGCGAACGTCCGCACCGTCTTCGATCGCGGCGGCGATCGCGGCGTTGCTCGCCTCCGCGTTCGCGATCGCGTCGGTCTCGATCGGCGAGCCGTAGCCGTCGCCGGTGGCCATCCCACCCGTCTCGTGGTCGGAGGCGACGACCACGAGCGTATCGTCGCGGCCCTCGACGTACTCGAGGGCCCAGTCGACGACCTCGTCGAACTCCTTCGTCTCGGCGACGGCGGATTGGGCGTCGTTGCCGTGCTCGGCGTGGTCGATACGGCCGCCCTCGACCATCAGGAAGAACCCGTCGTCGCTCCGTTCCAGGCGGTCGACCGCCGCGGCGGTCATCTCGGGCAGGCACGGGATGGAGTCGTCCCGATCGAGCGCGTAGGTGACGTGACTGTCGTCGAACAGCCCGAGGAGCTTCTCCCCGCTCGCCGAGTCGAGGTCGTCCGCGTCCGAGAGGAGTTCGTACCCCTCTCTTTCGGCGCGAGTGAGCGTCTCGTCGTCGAACTCCTGGCGACCGCCGCCCAACAGCACGTCGACATCGGACTCGACGAGCTGCGAGGCGATCTCCGCTTCCATGTCGCGGTCGGAGACGTGCGAGGCGTACACCGCCGGCGTCGCGTGCGTGATCCGCGTCGTCGAGACGAGGCCCGTCGACTTCCCCATCGACTGGGCGATCTCGAGCTGTGTCGAGAGCGGCGTCACGTCGTCTTCACCCGCGTCCGCGTCGCCGCGGACCGATATCTGCCCGTTGTACGCCTTCTGTCCGGTGGCGAGGGCCGTCCCCGCCGCCGCCGAGTCCGTCACCTCTCCGCTCAGGGAGTTGGTCCGAGTGTACCCGACGCCGGTCATTGACTGCAACGCGAGGTCGCCGTGGACCACCGAGGTCGTCTCGATCGGATCGAAGCCCATGCCGTCGCCGATCAGTACGATGACGTTCTCGATCTCACCGCCGCCGTTCGGACCGCGGCCCCGTCCCCTCGATTTCCCGTTGCCGTTCGTCCGTGCGCTGGCGGTTCCGGTCGCGAGCAGTCCCGTTGCGCCGAGCGCCGTGATGAAGTTTCGTCGTTGCATGTCGCAGATAACACTGCCTAACTCAATAATTAAAACCCCTTATAATAGATATATATTGCTTGTAGTAATTCACCGTAGCGGTACGTATTGCGTCTGACGCGTGATCGTTAACACAGGTATCTGCAAATGTGTGTGATGAGACTGACGAGACGGTGGAGTCGACTCGGAATACGACCGAAAACGCTGCTCTTCTCGGCCGAGGACGAACGATCAGCGAGCGGTTCGAGACGGCTTCAGTCGGCGGACGGCGTAGCTGTGTGCGCCTGTGCGCGCATCGTCGTGATCGTGCTGTAGATCACGGCTCCGCTGACCACGAACGCCGAGAGCAAGATCAGGGCGAAGCCCACGGTGTTGAACGCCTCGATGGCGAGGTAGTCGCCGGCCTGCTGGAACGCGACGGCGATCGACCCGCCCAGGAGCATCAGCCCGAAGTAGACCTCGATGTCGCCCTCGTCGACGATGTTCGTCGACGCCGATCCGATCCGCGCGCCCAGCGCGCTGCCGGCGAGCAGCGGCGCGACGATCGAGAGGTCGAGGCCGCCGTTGAGCCCGTAGGTGAACGAGCCGAACCCGCCCGAGAAGACGATCTCGAACAGGTCGGTTCCCACCGCGACGGGCACCGGGACGCCGATGAGATAGAACATCGCGGGCATCCGGATGAACCCGCCGCCGACGCCGAGAAAGCCCGACAGGAGCCCCGTCGCGAACGCGACGCTCAGGACCATCCACAGCGAGACCCGAATGTCGCCCGCGATCGTCATCATCGGTGGAACGCGATACGACTGAATCTTCTTTGCAACCGCCGGGATGTCGTCCGGGTCTCTCTCTCCGTCCGCGGCGTCGTGGTGACCGCCGCCGGAACTATCCCCGTCGCTTTTGAGCGCGTTCCGGGTGACGAACAGGCCGATCACTCCCAACAGACCGACGTACGTGACGCCGATGACGCCGCTCGCGAGGCCGAGTTCCTCGAGCCGGTAGACGAAGATACTGCCGACCTCGATGCCGGCGGTGGTCCCGACGATCATCGATCCGCCGAGCTTGTAATCGACCTGGCCGAGGTCGTGGTGTTTCAGCGTCGCGATGACGGCCGTCCCGAAGACGAAGGCCATCCCGCTGCCGACCGCGACTCTGGCGGGATAACCCATCCGAGTAACGCGGGCGTGACGAGAAACGAGCCGCCCATCCCGAAGAAACCGAACAGCACGCCGACCATGAAGCCGAAGGTCACGAACAGCGCGAGCGTCGTCAGTGCTATTCCGAACGGCTCCATCATGCGCGTTTGAGTTTCTCGACGACCGGCATCGCGACTCGCTCGAGCGCGCCGTACCCGACGTAGAGGACGATCGCCTCGAGGAGGACGGCGCCGACGAGGGCGCCTGCCTGTACTGCTGGCGAAGAGCCGGCGAAGTCGATCATCGATATCGACCGCCGCCGGTTCGGTGGGTGTGGATCATGCGTTCAGTATCGACTACCCGGAGAGCGGATATAACGCTTTTGGGGTTTCTACACAATATTACTGCAGCCTATGTAACGACTATCCTACGAAAATATCGGGATAACCTATGCAGATATACGGACTCCACGATAACCGGGCCACAGAGCACGTGCGCAAACACCCTCGATACCGTCGCGGAGCAGACCGTTCGTCACTCGAACGCGTACGGGAGTCAGTCGGCGGGCGTCTGAGCACCGTCCAATCGGTGTCGGATTTTCCCGTTCGTTACCGGATTGACGTCTAATCGCCATCCAATCGCCACCGGACCACTGTTCGAGCGTCCGCTATCGAACGATTGTATTGATCCAAAAAAGCAATATTATCGCGTCGCTCCGACGAGGAGTACGAAAGCGATCTGTGCGACCGATCTCTCCACCGCGAGCGAGGCGACGATCGAGAGCGAGACCTGCCTCGAGTGTCTGGGGCGAATCGGCGTCGACGAGATCCACCTCGTGACCGTGATCCCGTCGAACGTCATCGCTGGCATGCCCGGGATGGACTTCGAGGACCGACGCAAGCGAGCGCTTTCGCGCTACCGACGCGTTATCGAAGCCGTCGGCTTCGACGTCGACGCGCACGTCGTCCGGGGCACGCCGCACCGACGCATCAACGGCGTCGCGGAGGCGATCGGCGCCGGTCTGATGGTCGTCGGCTCGCGCGGTCACGGAGACTCCGCCGCCTGTTGCTCGGGAGCGTCTCCGAGGACATCGTCGCGCGGGCCGAGGGGAACGTCATGCTCGTCCGGCCGGACCGGACGGCCTGATACGAGTTGTCTGGTCGGACGGGTTTCGGTTCTGCATCGAGGGGTCGAGGGCCGGAAGCGAGCCGACCACGTCGTTTTTTGGTACTGCTGTACCCACGAGAACCTATGCGAGCAGCGATCTACAAAGGCCCCGGAGAAATCGCCGTCGAGGACGTACCGAAACCCGAACTCGAGTCGCCGACCGACGCGGTGATCCGCGTGACACACACCGCGATCTGCGGCTCGGACCTCTGGTTTTACCGAGGGGACAGCGATCGGGACCAGGGTTCGCGGGTGGGTCACGAACCGATGGGGATCGTGGAGGCCGTCGGCGACGACGTGACGTCGGTCGAGCCGGGCGATCGGGTGTTAGCCCCGTTCTCGATCAGCTGTGGCGAGTGTGAGTTCTGCCGGAAAGGCCTGTACACCTCCTGTGTCGAGGACGAATCGTGGAGCGGCGAGAACGGCGGCGCGCAGGGCGAGTACGTGAAGTGCCCGTACGCGGACGGCACGCTCGTTCGCGTGCCCGACCGGTACGCCGACGACGAGGACACCCTCGAGTCACTGCTGCCGCTGACCGACGTGATGGGGACCGGACACCACGCCGCCGTCAGCGCCGGCGTGTCCGCGGGCGACACCGCGGTCGTCATCGGCGACGGCGCGGTCGGATTGTGCGGCGTGCTCGCCGCCCAGCGTCTGGGCGCGGAGCGTATCATCGCGGTCGGACACCACGAGGACCGCCTCGAAATCGCTACCGAATTCGGCGCGACGGAAACGGTCACCGAGCGCGGCGAGGCTGCTATCGAACGCGTTCGGGAGTTGACCCACGGTGGCGCGACTCACGTCATGGAGTGCGTCGGTGCCGCGTCCGCGATGAACACGGCCATCGCGGTCGCCCGCCCCGGCGGGACGGTCGGCTACGTCGGCGTACCATACGGCGTCGAAGACGGCGGTCTGGACGTGTTCTCGATGTTCTCGGACAACATCTCACTGCGGGGCGGCGTCGCGCCGGTTCGAGACTACGCGGAAGAACTCATGGCCGACGTGTGTCAGGGGACGCTCGATCCGTCGCCGATCTTCACGAAGACGGTCGACCTCGACGGTGTTCCGGAAGGGTATCGCGCGATGGACGACCGCGAGGCGATCAAGGTACTCGTAAAGCCGTAGCGGTCTTGCGGTGAAATTGGCGATGAATTGTAGTGTGGTTTCGACGGTTTTCCAGCGCTTCGCTCCTCGGGTTCGATAAACGCGCCAACAGGGCTGAAACGGCAGGTAGCTACCGTACTGAATCGTAGATTTGGCACGCCAGCGTTGGCGATGGGCGCCGTGACGACAGCGAACCCGCTAGCACCGTGCTGTGAGACGTGGTCGTATTCCCACGTGTCGGCTTCCGCCTCGAGGTCAAGCCTCGGGGTGTCCACCTCAACCCCTGATGAACTCCCACCCGAATATCCGACAAGCTGAATAGATAGTCACTGTCATAAAAACGATCATGAGAATCACGCCGAAAAAATCGTATCTGTTGGGGAGTCCGAATGATGTATAGACCGCGTATCCAGTCAAGATCCCGGCGACTGCGGCCAAAAAGATGGTTACCCGTTTCTTGATCTCTGCCCATATTCCGGTAGTGTTCTTGGCTGACATTATGTTGCTGGATACATGGATGTTATCAAAGAAAAATTTGTCCACTGACGATCGTTGCACGTGTGAGCGCGACTGCTGTCTCGAGTCTACGTCAAAGCCGGTAGGCATTCCACGAATCCTCGGGTGACGAAGCGATGTACTGTCATTTCTCTCGTGCAGTGCTTGGTAGGTATTTTCTCACACTGATCACCGTTCGATGATTTCGCAATACGATCGAATCTTTCCATTTTTATGGCTTCAACGGACTACACTCATCGAGAATGCGGACGCTCTCCAATGGACCCGGTGTGCGACACCGACCCGATGGGACCCCCTCGGGTGGGCTACTCGAGTGATTTCCGGGTCTGCGTGAACGGGACGCCCGCCTCCACCGATCATGTCACACGGACCATCACAAGAAACAGCCGTATCGGACGAGAGTCAGACGACGACCGAACGGGCGCAGCGGGACGGTCCAGCGCCGACCGTCCCGGCCGGAAAGAGCATTGCGGAACTGACGATCAAAGCGGTGCTGATCGGCCTCGCGCTGAACGTGGTGCTGTTGACCGCGAACATGTACCTCGGGATGCGCTCTGGGATGACGATCAGCGCCTCGATTCCGGCCGCGGTCATCAGCATGGGCGTGTTCTACGCGCTTCGAAACGTCGGCATCGGCGGGACGATCCTCGAGAACAACATCGTGCAGACGATGACCTCCGCGGGCGAGGCGCTGGCGGCCGGCGTGATCTTTACGATCGCCGGCGTCACGTATCTCGACCAGTCCATCGACATCGCGGAAACCGCATCGGTCGCGGTTCTGGGCGGGCTCCTCGGGGTTCTGTTCATGATCCCGATGCGCCGATACCTCATCGTCGAGAAACACGAGGAACTCCCCTATCCGGAGGGGACCGCGTGCGCGGACGTTCTCGAGGCCGGCTCGGAAGGGAAAGGCGGCATCAAGCTCATCTCGCTGGGCTTTCTCTCGAGTTTCGTTTACATGTGGCTGGCCAACGGGATGGCCGCGTTCAGGACGACCATTCAGACGGCCTTCTCGGTGGGTCAGACTCGCGGGTTCGCCATCGGCGGCGATTTCACGCCCGCGCTGATCGGCGTGGGCTACATCATCGGCCCGAAAATCGCCGGCTACGTGTTCGGCGGCGGCCTGCTCGCCTGGATGATGCTGATTCCGCTGCTCATTACTGGCGGGTTCGTTCCGGAGGCGAACGCGAACGCGGCCCTCATGGCACAGGCCAACGCGGTCTGGGAAAATTACATTCGGTACGTCGGTGCGGGTGCGATGCTCGTCGGCGGATTTTACGCGATCCTTTCGATGACCGGAACCATCCGCGATGCGGTGGGGACTGCCGTGGCCGAGCTCCGCGGTTCTGCGGCGACCGCGACGGGCCAGCGGCGGCGAACGCAGCGTGACCTCCCGATGAAACTCGTCGTTGTGGGAGCGGCCGTGATCGCGCTCGCGCTGGTCGCGCTCCCGCAGGTCCAGGTCGGACTACTGGGCGGGGTCATCGCCGTCATCGCCGCGTTCCTTTTCGTCGCCGTCTCCGCGTACCTGGTCGGCGTCGTCGGGAGTTCGTCGAACCCCGTCTCCGGGATGGCCATCGCGACGATTCTGATCGCCGCGCTCGCACTGAAATCGACCGGCGTGACCGATCCCGTCGTGGTGCTCGTGACGGCCTCGGTCGTCGCGATCGCCGCAGCGGTGGCAGGCGATACCTCGCAGGACTTGAAGACCGGTTACCTCCTCGGTGCGACGCCGCGCAAGCAACAGATCGCACAGATTATCGGGATCGGCATCTCCGCGCTCTTTGCGGGCTGGGTGCTCTCGTTCTTCCATCAGGCGTACGGAATCGGTAGCAATACCATTCCCGCACCGCAGGCCGGGACGATGGCGCTGCTCTCCGAGGGCGTGCTCACCGGAACCGCCCAGTGGGGGATGATCCTCATCGGAGCCGTCTTCGCGATCGTCCTCATCCTCATGAACGTCCCCGTCCTGCCCTTCGCCGTCGGGATCTACCTCCCGATCACGCTCGCGACGCCGATCTTCCTGGGCGGCTTGCTCCGCGCCGGAATCGACAAGTACGTCGCGTGGAAGGGCGACCCAGACGGCTCCGCCGCCGAACAGACGACCTATCGGGGTCGGATCATCGCCGCGGGGCTGATTACCGGCGAGGCGATCATGGGGATCGTCATCGGCGCGCTCTACATCCGCGGCATTGGAACGGAGACCGGTGTCCCCTACCCGCTCGGACTCGACGCCGGAACGCAGACGATCCTCGGCGTCGTCGCGCTCGTGGCCCTCCTCGGGATCTTCATGGGCGGCGTCCTCCGCGGGTCGCAAACGGCGGACGCATGAGCGCCCACGCGCCGAGTTCGATTCCGACGCGAACGACGGACGACTGGGACGTAACGACCAGCGACGGCGATCGACGAGTCACGATCAGGTGGACGAAACGTCCCCGGAACCGTCTCGACGGGTTCCTATTCGACCTCTTCGGGACGAGTCGAGAACGCGACCTCACGCTCGATTCCGTCGGGACGACCGTCTGGACCCACTGTGACGGCGAACACACCGTCTCGGAGATCGCAGCGGTCGTCGCCGACGAACACGACGCCGATCGGGTCGAGCCCGTCGACGAGACGCTCGCGCACTTCCTCATGCAACTCGAGGAGCGAGATCTAATCCGGTTCGAGAACCGGACAGACGAGTAACCGGTCTCGAGTGGCGTTCTCTCGAGACGCCCCTCGCGGAATCGCCTGCTGGTTCGATCGACCGAGCCGAGCGACGCGCGTGGACGATTTTCGATAACATACACCAGAGACTATCAATCGGGCGCTCGTTCGTCGTCCTATGTCGTTCGATCCGGAACTCGTCACGACGATCACGTTCGATTCCTACAGCACGTTAGTCGACGTCGACGCGGCCGAAACGGCGCTCGCCGAACGCGTGGACGACCCCGAGCCGATCTCGAAGCTGTGGCGTGCGCGCTCGCTCGAGTACACCTTCGTCGCGAACCACGTCGACGCGTATCAGCCGTTCTACGAGATGAACCGCGACGCACTCCAGTACGCCCTCGAGGCCCACGGCGTGGATATCTCGGCGGACGAACGCGACCAGATTCTCGCCGTCTACCACGAACTCGACGTCTTCGACGACGTGCGCGACGGACTCGAGCGTCTCCGGGACGCCGGCTACGACTGTTACGTCGTTTCGAACGGGAATCCCGAGATGCTCGAGTCGATGGTGGCACACGCCGATATCGAAGCGTACATCGAGGCGACGATCAGCGCCGACGAGGTTCGAACGTTCAAGCCCGACGCCGAACTCTATCGACACGCCGCCGCGCGAACCGGAACGCCCATCGACGAGATCGCACACGTAACCGCCGGCTGGTTCGACGTTATGGGCGCACAAAACGCCGGAATGCAGGGGGTCTGGGTCGACCGAAAGGGAACGCCGTGGGAGCCGTTCGACGGCGAACCGGCGCTGACCGTCGAGTCGTTTCACGAACTGGTCGAGGCGGTCGGTCAGTAACGGCTCAGTCGCCGACTCGAGGATGGCTATCGTATTCGGACCGGTTTTATACCCACCTCAAAACCCAAATTCACGCGTTATCCCCTCTCATTCGGCACCTTCTGCATATTAAACTGAATGGTTAAATATTCTCGCGGCGTTCGCTCAACTAGATGGTTGAACGACCGCGAAACGATCCGGATCTCGACGCGATATTCGGGGCACTGGCCCACCCGACACGGCGGGAACTCATCGAGCAGCTAGCCGGCGGCCCAGAAAGCGTCGGTGAGCTAGCGGAACCCCACGACATGTCCCTGGCGGCAGTGTCGAAGCACTTGCAGGTGCTCGAGGACGCGGGCCTCATCGAGGTCGAGAAGGACGGCCGTGTCCGACGGTGTCACCTTGAGGCCGCCCCGCTGAGCGACGCCTTCGGCTGGCTGACCCAGTACCGCGTGTTCTGGGAGGATCGATTCGACGCGTTGGCTGACCATCTCGAGGATGATCAAAATGACCGATCACGAGACGACTGACGAAACCGAGTTCGAACCGAGCGAGTACGATCTGACCATCGAGCGGACGTTCGACGCGCCGCGCGAACGCGTCTGGGAAGCGTGGACCGACCCAGAACAGGTGGCCGAGTGGTGGGGGCCAAAGGAGTTCACGGTCCCGAACTGTGAGATGGACGTGCGACCGGGTGGCTCCTTCAGTATCGACATGCAAGCGCCAGACGGGACCATCTATCCGGACGACGGAACCTTTCACGAGGTCGACCAACCGGAGCGTCTCGTCGTGACCAGTCGCGCCTTCGAGGACGACGACGGCGAGTTCCACCTCGAGGTTCGCCAGACCGTGACGTTCGCCGACCGCGACGGAAAGACGAAGCTCACGCTACAAGCGAGGGTTATCACGGCGACGCCAGAAGTGGCTGAAGCGCTCGAGGGGATGGAGCAGGGATGGAGCGAGAGCCTGGACAAACTCGATGGGTACGTCGGCCAATCGGTGGATACTGCCGCATGACGGCCGTGACCGCGAGAGCATCTCGACGTCGGTTGACGGCTACGTCGCAGGACCGAACGATGGCCGCGAGAATGCGCTGGGAGACGGCAGAGAGCGGCTCCACGAGTGGATATACGACCTGAAGAGGTGGCGAGCGGCCCACGGACTCGACGGCGGCGAGTCTAACCGGAACGACGAGGTCATCGCGGAATCGACCGAAAACGTCGGCGCGGTCGTGATGGGTCGGCGAATGTTCAGCAACGACGACGGTCCGTGAGGCGACGAGCCGTTCGAGGGACACTGGGCGAGAACCCCGTCTTTCGGCGCGCCTGCCAAGCGATCGGTGAGGGCGCCTCCGACGAGGATCATCGGTGATCCCTCACCCGATCGATCGGACGCAATTGTCGTCCGGTCTTTCGAACGTACGGTTCCCGTTGGATCCCTGTTCGTAGCGTTCCACCGTTCGGTTTCGTGTTTCCGACGCTGCTCGTGAGCTTTCGAACGCCCCACGGAGGATCACTCGAGCGCCTCTCGAAGCGCATTGCCAGCACGCTCTTGGATATCATTCGCCGCTTCGATCGAGGGAAACGGTTCCGCGAGCTGGCTCATGTTGGCGAAGTCGTGAATCATATCTTTGTAGTGGATATGTTCGACTGCGACCCCTGCGTCAGCGAGCGCCCGGCCGTATTCGAACTGTTCGGTTCGAAGTGGATCGTAGCCGACGGAATACAGCGTCGCGGGAGGGAGTTCGGCGAGAACCCGTTCGGGTGCCCGTAGCGGGGACGCTCGAAGGTTCGCTCCATCGATATCGTCGCGGAGGTAGTGGTTCCAGAACCAGACCATCCCTCGGGTCGTCAGAAAGTATCCATCTGCGTTCACATCGTACGATTCCGTCTCGAACGAATGGTTGGTAACCGGATACAGTAGCAGTTGGTGGTCGATCTCGGGCGCACCGAGATCTTTGTCGGCGGCCATCTGTGCAACCACCGTCGCGAGGGTGGCACCCGCGCTCTCCCCGGCGACTGCGAGTCCCACACCTGCGCCTAGCTCCGCGGCGTTATCCGCGGTCCATTTCGTCGCGAGATACGCGTCTTCAACGGCGCCGGGGAAGGGATGCTCTGGTCCCTTCCGATAGTCGACGGAGACCACGACACACGCTCCTCCCTTTGCCAGCGCTCGGGCGACTTTGTCGTGGGTGTCACAGTTGCCGACGACCCAACCGCCGCCGTGGAAGTAGACGACTGCAGGGAGTTTCCGGTCCGGATCCGGGTCGTAAATTCGCACGCGGATATCACGCGCGTACGCCGGAATTTTCTGCTCCTCTACCGTCGAAACCGGTTCGGGTTCGACGTCCGGCGTGAATAGATCGCCGAGGAGGGTTCGAGCCTGTTCGGGCGACAACTGCGTGAGATCGGGAGCGTCCGCTTCGTTCAGTGCGTCTAATAGAGCTTGTGCGTCTGTGTCGAGGGTATCAGCACGGAGTTCGTCGGAGTCGATATCTGGCTGTGTGTGATCAATTTCCATCATGATTTCTCACCGTTTCCGACCGAAAATCGTACAATGAACCGTCCACCGCGTCGTACGGTGGTACAGTTGCGAGAGCCGACTTGGTCAGCCCAGCCGTCTTCGCCGACGTAAATACCGCTTGTTATCGATACATGCATAATTACCCCGTTAACTCTGACAGATATGTTGGAATATCCGAACCCGACCGGTGCATTTCCTATAATTCTCGGTATAACTGTAACGTATGCGAATCAGGCTCAGGACACCGGCCCGGTGGTTATGGACGTTTATCTCACGTTAATGTGTATTCTCTGTCCACTGATTGCGGACATTCGTTCAAAAAATAAGATTCAACGAACTACTGAGGATCACCGCGGTGGAGGTATAGTACTCTCTCCCCCAAATTACCCGACTCGGGAGCAGTGATACTCTCGTCCTCGAGAGAATCTCTGAGAGTCGACCGATCACTTAGGAACCGCCACGTCGTGGTACGAAGTACCGTATGACAGATTCCGATGCGATTCCTGTGACCGTCGTCAGCGGGTACCTCGGCGCGGGGAAGACGACGCTGCTCAATCACGTGCTCTCGAACCCGGGCGATCGGCGGGTGGCGGTGATCGTCAACGACATGGGTGAGGTAAACGTCGACGCGGAACAGATCGCTCGAGCGAACGAGGAGGAGGGTATCGTCGACCTCTCGAACGGCTGTATCTGCTGTCAGTTGCAGGGGGACCTCCTCGAGGAGGCGAGGCGGTTGGCCGAAACCCGGGCGTTTGACTACCTGCTGGTCGAATCGTCGGGGATCAGCGAACCGATCCCGGTCGCGCAGGTGTTCACCGAGGGAACCGACGAGAGCGATGCGGATCCGGCGGACCTGTTCCGACTGGACACGATGGTGACCGTCCTCGACACGTACGGGTTCTGGAAGGAGTTCGACGCCGGCGAGCAGTTGCCCGCGAATGGGGAACCCGACGAGGACCGGCCGCTGAGCGAGGTTCTCGTGGAAGGGATCGAGTTCTGCGATGTCCTCTTGTGTAACAAGGTAGACATGGTTCCCGACGACGTTGTCGCGGAGATCGAGTCGGTCGTCGAGACCCTCCAGCCGCGAGCGAAGCGGCTTCGGACGACCCACAGCGAGGTGGACCCCGAGATCGTACTCGACACCGGGAGGTTCGACTTCGAGGCGGCGAGGCGCTCGCAAGGGTGGAAACGACACCTCCGAGGGGAAGGACACGACCACGGAGACGATGGACACGAGAAAGCCGGAGCCGGTGCTGCCGAGCGACACGGCGTCTCGTCGTTCGTCTTCCGGTCCGACCGCCCCTTCCACCCCGAACGACTCGCGGACTGGCTCGCGGACTGGGACGGCGCGATCGTGCGGGCGAAGGGCGTCTGTCACGTCGCCGACCGCGAAGAGGTGATCGGCGTCAGCCAGGCCGGACCGTCCGTCAGAGCGGGGCCGATCGGCGAGTGGAGCGAGACCGACGAGCGTCGCACGCGGCTGGTGTTCATCGGTCGAGAGATGAACGAAGAGCGGATTCGTGAAGAGCTCGAGGGAATCACGGTCGACGGCGACGAACCGATCCACGAACCGGTGACGGATCCGTTCCCGCTACGGTCGTGACTCGAGGACTAGAGTTCGAGTTCGTCGCGAAGATCGTCCCAGGATTCGTGAAAGCCGTGCGTGGACTGGTCCGTTCGGTCGGCGAACGCGTTCTGGTAGACGTCGTCGTACTCGAGCAGCCGGGTCCAGCCGTCGTGGCGGGCGTAGCTGCAGTACTGGCACATGCCCTCTGGTACGTCGGATGGGCCTATACCCGTTTTGCCGTCCGGCCCTTCGCGTCGGTCCGGTCGACCTATCGGGCGCCAGACGATATCGAGGCGGTGCGGACTGGCGGCTCGGATGCGAAAGAGTGACAACGACTCGGCGGCGCCTCCGTACATGGATCGAACGGGCGGATACGTCCGGAGCGCGACGGCGACGATAGAACGAAGCTGCGAGCACTGCGAGTGGTATGCGGTTGGAGATACGCACCCGGAGCTGGCAAAACGGTATCAGGACCATCTCCGCGAGGATCACCCGCGGGCGTGGCTTCGAAGGTGAATCGCCTCGCGGTCAAGTGGTTCGAGAATTGGAGATTCTCGTCATCACGAGAGAGCTTTGCTCTCTCGAATGACCCCGAGGCCTTCTCCTATACCGCTTGTAAAACCGAGGTCGTCCACGAATCATCGGAACCGATCCGTAACGGCGACTACGGCTCGAGCAAGACCTTGATGACGCCCTCCTCGCGTTCGTCGAACTTCTCGTACATCTCCGGTCCGCGATCCAGGTCGACGCGGTGGGAGACGACCCAGCTCGGATCGGCGCGGCCCTCGATGATCATGTCCCGAAGTTCGCGGTTGTACTGTTTGACGTTACACTGTCCAGTGCCCAGCTTCAGCCCCTTTTCGAAGAGCTTGCCGAAGTCGATGCCGAGTCGGCCCTGGGCCGCCATCTCGTCTGGCGCGCCAGGGTCCGAGGGGACGTACAGTCCCGGAATGCCGAGTTGCCCGGTCGGCCGGACGGTCTGGATTAGCTGGTTGAGCACGACCGCCGGGTTCTCCCGTGCCGGGTCATAGGCTTCGTCGCCCGGATCCGTTTCGGGGTCGATCGCCTGATACCCCACCGCGTCGACGCCCTTGTCGACGCCGCCGCCGTGGATGTCTTTGATCTGTTCGACCGGATCTGACTCCTCGAAGTTGATCGGGCGGGCGTCGCAGTGGTCCTCGGCCATCTCGAGTCGGCTCTCGACGCGGTCGACGATGTAGATCTCCGACGCACCCTGGATCTTGGCGCTGTAGGCGGCCATCAGACCGACCGGACCGGCTCCGAAGACCGCGATGGACTCGCCGGGCTCCAGATTCGCGAGCCGCGTCCCGTGCCATCCCGTCGGGAAGATGTCGGCCAAGAGGGCGAAGGCGTCTTCGTGTTCGTCTCCCTCGGGCAGTTTGAGCGCGTTGAAGTCCGCGTACGGGACGCGGAGTTTTTCGGCCTGTCCGCCCTTGTACGGCCCCATCGCGACGTACCCGTACGCGCCGCCGGCGAAGCCCGGATTGACGTTGGTACAGAAGCCGGTGTAGCCGTTCTCGCAGTTTCGGCAGAACCCACAGGCGACGTTAAACGGCATCACGACCCGGTCGCCTTCCTCGAGCGACGTGACGGCGTCGCCGACCTCGCTTACGGTCCCCATGTTCTCGTGTCCGAAGACGATCCCCGGGTCGGCCGCGGTTCGGCCCTCGTACATGTGCAGATCCGAACCGCAGATCGCAGTGGTGGTTATGTCGACGAGAACGTCGTTCTCGTGCTCGATTTCCGGTTCGTCGACTTCCTCGACTGCGACGTCGTGTGACCCCTGATAGACGATGGCATCCATTGACATTTGGTATCGAACCTCACCGAACGAACCACGAACGGCATTGTAAAACTTCGCGTGGCTGTTGCTTCTATACGACCCTACCGGCCTCCCGATCATCCCATAGCCGTCGAGTCCGACCATCCGCAGTCGACGAGTCTCGGTCGTAGCTGTGCTCGATCCAGACCGCGAGCGACGTGTCCGTGCTCGAGCGATCCGGTAACACCGGCTGGCCGCAACGGTACAGACTGTCCCGACGAGACGAGCGATGCAGTACCTCGATTAGCAGATCGATATCTGTCAGCCGATCGGGGTACGAACGCAGTTTCTCGGTTGGACACGCGGAACGTACTCTTTTGTGGTTACTGTTCCAATACCCAGACATGGCGCTCGGTCGTAACACTAGCTCGTCGATCGGGACCGCACTCGGCATCGCCTTCGTGATTATCGCCATCGTGGGAACGCAGTTTCTCGGCTGGGAATGGGGGAGCGGACAGCCCCTTCCGATGGCCATCGGGATCGTCGCCGCCGGTATCGCACTCGCTGTCGTCATCGTGCGCTTGCTCAGGTGACTGGAGCGATGTGATCGGAAAGAGATGTGACAACAGGCGTTCGATTTCGAGATGACGATCGATCAGGCGTCGACTCGCCACTCGAGCGAGTAGATTCCCTCGGTCGTCCCGACGTACACGGATTCGTCCACGAGATAGTTCCGAAGAGTTCCCGCGACGGACCTGTCCCACGTTCGTTCGCCGCTCGAGTCGACGCTGATGAGCCGGTTTTTGCCGACCCGGACGAACACGGTGTGATCGTCCGCACCGTTCTCTTCGGGGACAGCCAGTGACCAGATTGGCCCACCATCGACCGTCACGCTGAAGCGCTCGTTGCCAGTCGCCGCATCGATGGCGCGGAGTCGATCCGTGCCGACGTAAACCACCCCATCGCGAACGGCGGTAACCGGGCCCGACTCATCGTCCGGATGCTCAAGCGATTCCGACAGTACGCTTCGTTCGCCGCTCGTGCGGTCGAACGCGTACAGACGACTTTCGTTTCGATCGGCGTTCGCGAGCACGAAGAGGCGATCAGTTGTGATTCCAGCGATCTCCGTCTGCACATCCACTGCATCGACAGATCGACGCCATACCTCGTCGCCGTCGGCGACTCCGGCGACCCACCCTCCCGTTGTGACGTACGCGACACCATCCGAGACCGCCGCATCGATAATCTGCGTGTCACCGTCGTCGGGGTCGTATCGCCAGCGCGTACTACCGCCGTCTCGATCGAGCGCGACGAGTGCAGCGCTTTTCTCCACGTAGACGGCGTCGGCGATGTCGACGATTCCGGACCCGCTGGCGATGGTGTCCGATTCGTCGACCCCGTCGGTCCACAGTTCCGAACCGCTCTCCGCGTCGAACGCTCGCACGATGCCAACGGAATCCGAAACGAAGACGACGCCGTCGACGACGAACGGGCTAGTGTGTCCGGTACCCACCGATTCGTCGCGCCACCGCTCTTCGCCATCCCGCTTGAGCGCGTACAGGCCGATACAGTCGTCGTCGGTGCAGTAGCCGAAGTAAATTCCCGTGTCCGTGACTGTGAGATCCGAGTACGTATCCATTCCCGCTGTGGCTCCGTAGGCCCACTGCCGTTCGCCGGTCGTGCCCTCGAGCGCAACGATCTGTCCGTCAGACCATTCCCGACCGAACACTACGCCCTGTGAGACGGCGTCGATCTCACCACCTGCGTCGTAGCGCCACTGGTACTCGCTCCCTGTGCCATCATCGGCGAATCCGAGACAGCCGACCAGTGTTGCGCTCCCGACCGCACCCGCCCCCTCGAGCAGCCGCCTTCGTTTCATATCAACGAATTTGAAACGAGCGTCTAAATGTTTTCTGGACAATATATAGCGGGGCGAAACTGAGGGAGACACGGTAGTGCGAACGAAACAGTGGTGAACCACTGTGTCAGGGGACCCGATACCCCTCTGTGGTAGACGCCTACTGGGCCTGACTGACTGAATATCCCTCCAAACAATATTTTAAAAATAACCACTCACTATCTTTTCCTCGTATTCTGAGCGCAGTAGCAATCACAACAGTCATATCGATAAGTAAATTTATAATATGCACGCATATATTCTCAAACTCATTAATGACATTTTATAACCGATTTATCGGCGATGAACTTGTTGAAGGAGTAGTTACAATTCGAAATAGGAGACATATTTTAAAAACTGCGTCAATTCAGAGTCTTCTCACACGGTAGAAGTAGAATATTTCGGGTTGCTACAGATATTTTCCTCTAGAATTCGTAATTTATACTGTGTTTGGCCCGATCATAGTGATATGCGATTTATTTTCCTGTATAATTGCCATACTACGCAGATACTCATATAGATATTAGTATTCTATGACAGATTTATGGGATGAATTTTCAACAATATCAGCGCCCCAGGGAATCCGTTTCTATTCCTACGAATTGGGAAGTTAATTCTAGATTTTCCTCTCGTGGGTAACAGATGGCGTGACAAATTCTCGTCGCCCTCCGCTGTAGATTACACTCGTATTTGTGTAATCCATTGGCGTCAGCATAACGTTTGTTAATAAAGAACGTTTGATCGCAGATGACAGGGTCAATGTCTCCAGATAGTTCCCGTTTTCCGTCACTGACCCTGATAGGCAGTATCCGCCCCTACCAAAGTGAGATAGGTGAGAAGTAGCGGTCTTCCTCGGGAGGTTGCCCGCATTTGACAGTTACACCGTTGCGAATCCGTTTGCAGATGACGAACGAATTGCGGCTCCAAAGGTTGTCGTCTCGTTCGGCAACTCCTCTGGGGGTTGCATTCGACGACCACTTCATCGTATCCGTCCAGACACAATCGCTTGAGCGGAACTGTGTATAAAATATGTAATATATGGGAGCGCCACTCTTCCAAAACCGTTTGTTATATCGGAACGCGAATCGAAAGATCGAGAAGCTACTGAACCCGTCGGAAACCGTGAAAGGCCACGTCCAATATATTTGCGACCGCTCGAGCACCACGGATCAGAGCGACAGCTTCCGAGGAGAACCACCGAACCGAGAATGAAGGAGAGCGAATCTACAGTTGTTCAGCGTTGTGCCACACGTTCCACGTCTCAGGCGTCTGTGGCCACTGTTGGGCAGGCCGTCCACCGTCTTCCGGCGCCTCTTCCATTTTCGCCGTCAACTCGATCGGGTATCCATCCGGATCCGGGAAGTACAGGAAAATGTTGTTCCCAGGTCCGTGCCGGCCCGGGCCGCGATAAATCGGATGCCCGCGCTCTTCGAGTCCGTCCGCCGCGCGTTTGATGCCGTCGTAGTCGGGAACTTCGAACGCGATGTGGTAAATCGGACCGGTCGTCGGCAGCATTGGCGGGCCGTTTTCTGGGAGCTCCTCGTTGAACTCGTGGAGATCGAGTTCGAGTTCCCCGCGTTGTTCGAGCGCCTCGAGTTCCTCGTCGGAGTACTGTGTGATGTTCATCTCGTGGTGGTCTGCGTCCTCGGAGACCGCGGGCGTGCGTAAGAACGCGACCGAATCTCCGATTCGATCCGATACCTCCATGTTCATGACGTCGGTGTAGAACTCGATCGTTTGCTCGATATCTCGTACTTTGATCGCAACGTGGTCTAATCCCATATTTTCTACGACCATATACTAATGCCCAGAGCCAACCGTATTGAGTGTATCGGTTGGGGACGCATTGTCACGGCGACATCTCCGTCGAGGTCAGGTCGAAATCGCGAGTAACCCAACGCCGGCGACGACGAGTATCGTACCCAGCGCGAGTTGTGGCGTGAACGGTTCCCGTTCGCGCAAGAAGCTGTAGGTCAGGGCGAGGCCGAACAACGGCGTCGCGTTCAAGATTGGCGTCACGATCACGACCGTTCCCGAACCCAACGCAGCATAGAGCGAGACGAGTCCGAGACTTGAGGCGAGTCCGGCAAGTGCGAAGTACCGAAGGTCGTCCCGGGGGATCGACAACGCTTTTCTGTGGTTCCCGGAGACGGCGAAGAACGCGCACGCGATGAGCCACGACGTTGTGAGAGTAACCGCGGCTCCCACGGCTGGCGCTGAGACGAGTTCCATTCCGACGTCTCGAAGCAACTGGACGCTTCCGTAGATGACCGCGCCGCCTATTGGAAACAACAGATTCCGGTACCGAACCGGTCCGACGGAGTCGTCGTTTCTTCCCGAAGTTGCGAGGAGGATACCGCCAGCGATCGTCGCGAGCGCGCCGATACCGCTCGCTCGAGTCATCGTTTCGCCGAGCAAGAAGACGGCCAGGACGATCGAGACGAGCGGGTTCGAGTTGCTGATCGGCAGCGTCAGGTTCACGCCGACTCGCTGGATGCCGATGTAATTACACAGCCGTCCGAGAACCGGCGCAAACACGCCCGCGAGAACGAAGTATCGCCACGCCCACAGATCGACGGTCACGTCGTAGAACGCGAGGCTAATCGTCCACAGGACGACGACGTTGACGCTGACCGTCGCGAACATCGCCGCTATCGGCTTCGAGCGATCGACACCGAATCGGACGAGCACTGACGAGGTGGCGAACGCCGCGGCTGTGGCGAGCGCGAAGAGTATCTGGACTGGGAATTCCATCGGATCTCGTTACGTTCCGATGTCGATCGACGTCTCGAGGCTTCGCAGCTTTTCGATCGCGGACACCGCTGCCAGATAGCTCGTCTTCGGGTTCGTGGGTGACGGGACGTTTCGTACCGTCGTCTCGATGTCGCCGCTGCCGCCGTCGGCGGAGATCCGGTGAACGTTGTTTTCCTCGTCCGGATCGGCGATGATCTTGACTGCCGTTTCGTCCGGACCGATACTCACGAGGCTGAGTGCGACGGCGACGTTGATGTTCGACGGAAACGCGGCGGCGGCGTCCGTGGCCGATCCCTCGAAGATCATCGTCGGCTCATCGATTTCCGAGAGGTCAATGTCGTTGTCGACGACGTAAGGGGCCCCCTCGAGGCCTGCGGGCGGTTTCGTCGTCGTCAATGACACCGATTCCAGCTCTCCCGTCAGGGCAGCCGCCTTGATACTATCGAGCCCGGCGATCGCACCCGAGGGAGCATACAGTCGACCCTCGCTGGTCCGTGCTGCATCGAAGACGCCTTCCCGAAGCGTTTCGTCGGCTAACGCGCCAATACTCAACAGGAGGCAGTCGCAGCCAGCCTCGAGTGCATCGGTCGCGATCTCCTCGACGGCCGTCTGTCCCGCGGCCTCGACGATCAAGTCGGCCTCGAGCAGATCGTCGGGATCGGTGGCCGCGACCGGTTGGGACCGGTCGTCGAACTGGTCTTGAATCTCTGCGATTTGTTCCGGGTGGCGATCGTACACGACGTCGAGGCCCGCTGATATCGTTCCATCGGCGATCGCACGCGCAATTTCGGTTGCAATCGTCCCGCAGCCAAAGATAGCGATCGAACGCGTCATAGCATCACTTCTCGATGGCAGGGTAATAATTGTAGCGGGATCGTCGCTTCTCGACTACTCGTCGCATACCTCACGAAAGGTACACAAAGTATAAATAGTCTCAGCGGAACGTTGAAATGTACCATGGAAGCTGCTGGACTATTAGTGCCGATGTTTCGTCGGCAGATGGAACACTGTCAGGTAACCGCGGACGAATCAGTCGCGCTCGTTACCGACGTCAAGAGCAATCGCGAACACGTCGCCGCGAGTTTCTCGGCGGCACAAGACATCGGCGCTGAAGCGTTCGAAGTACAGATTCCCGAATACGGTCGCAACTCCGTCGGCGCCGAAATCTCGCCCGGACAGGGTGGCAGCCTCCGACTGCCCCGCGGCCCGGTCGAAGCGTGCAAAACCGCGGACATGGTCTTCGATTTCACCCTCGAAGGGTTCATTCACGTGCCCGAACGAGACGAAATTCGCGACGCCGGAACTCGAATCCTCCGCGTCGGTGCACGAGAACCGTTCGTTCTCCGCCGCCTGATGCCCTGGGAGCCGGAAGAAGCTCAGGCCGTCAAAGAAAAGGTTCAGGCGCATCGAGACCTGCTCGAGTCGACCGACGAGATGCGGATCACTTCGGAGTACGGGACAGATGTCACGATGGAGGTCGAACCGAGCACCGCGTTCGACTCCTACGGATTCGTCGACGAGCCCGGAAAGTGGGACGTTTGGGGCCAGAACATGGTCTCGAACTATCCGACGAACGTGAACGGCACGATCGTCATCGCCGCAGGCGACTACAACGTCGTGCCGTTTAACGACTATATCGACTCCTCGATCGAATGCGTCGTCGAGGACGGATTCATCGAGGAGATCAAGGGCGACGGCGGTGATGCCGAACTCATGCGGGGACACATGGAGAGCTACGACGACAGGGACGTCTTCGCGACGAGTCACTTCGGTTGGGGACTCAACGAAAACGGGACGTTCTACAACATGGCGATCAAGGGTCGAAAGCCGGACGAAGCCGGCGTGAGCGCGAGCGAAGGTCGCGTCTGGGAGGGGAACATGCTCTGGAGTACCGGTCCGAACACCCATCAGGACCGGTACACGAACTGCCACTACGATATCGCACAGAAGAACTGCAGCGTCTACCTCGACGGTGAACCGGTCGTGGTCGAGGGCGACCTCGTCGAGTAATTCAACGGTTGCAGTACCGGACAGACCCGCTCGTTCACGGGCGCGTTTTTGCAAACCGACGGGGCTGACGATCACACGCCGTCTTTGAGAGATTCATTTTCCCCGAAATAGACCCGTTCAGACGGTGACGACAAATTTAATAGGCCGGGTTTGCCAACGAGTAGTATGACAACTGGAGGCGAAGTCGTTGGAACCGTGCTTGCCGAACACGGCGTTTCGCAGGCGTACGTTCTCCTCGGGAATCAGACGGTGACCATCGCGGATGGACTCCACGAACGTGGCGGTGACGTGATCAGCGCTCGACACGAGTACAACGCCGCGGTGATGGCCGACACCTACGGTCGGCTCACCGGCGACCCCGGCGTCGCAGTTACCGTTGCCGGTCCCGGCGGCACGAATGCGCTGACAGGCGTCGCACAGGCGTATACCGCCGCATCGCCGATGATCCTCATCAGCGCGGTGTTGCCGGAGGACGAACACACCGAGGCGCTTCACGGTGTCGACGATCAGCACTTCCTTCGGAAGGCGTTCGAACCTGCCACGAAGTGGAGTACGCAGGTTCACGACTCGAGCCAACTGAAGACGACCCTCGCTCGAGCGTTCGACATCGCGACGCGCGGTCGACCTGGACCCGTTTTTATCGGCGTCGACGAGGATATCCTCCAGAACGAGATCGAGGTTCCAGACGCCGCGTCCGTCCGCGAATCGCACGACGACCCGAGCGTGTCCGCGGATACCGTCGCCGATGCGCTCGAGCCGGTACAGGCGGCCGAGAAACGATGTCTCTACGTGGGCAAAGGCGTCTCACGGGCGTTCGCTGCGGAGACGGTAGTCGACATCGCCGAGTCGCTCGACGCACCCGTCGTCTGTCCCCGGCACTATCCCGACTCGTTCCCGAACGACCATGCGCTCTTCGCGGGAACGGTCGGAATGTCGGACCATCCGGCTGCCAGCACCGCGCTGGCGAACGCGGAAGCCGTCCTCTCACTCGGCGTGCGGACCAACTCACACGAGGCGGCCGTCCTCGGCGACCGAACTGGCGATGACGTTCGAATCGTTTACCTCGACGATCCGCCCTACGAATTCCCGGCGTCGACGGCGGCCGAAGTCGTTACAGGGGACCTCGGGCCCGCTCTCGAGGACGCTCGAACGATACTCGAATCCGGTGCGGGCGAGACGGACGCAGCCTATCGACAGGCGGTTCGAGAGGAAGTCGAACGCGTCGAGACCGGCGTGGCCGCCTATCTCGAGGAAGTGCGTTCGCAGACGCCGATCCATCCGCTCGTGATCATGGACGAACTTCGGGAGGTGGCCGACGACGACGTTCTGCTGACCGGAGATGCGGGCGCCGCAGGCGGTGCGTGGCCGAACGACGTCTTCGAGTACCGCGAGACGAACAGCTTCCAGCACTCCCGACTCTACGATTCGATGGGGTTCCCCGTTCCAGCAGGAAACGCCGCAAAACTGGTCGACGACGACCGACAGGTCGTCAACCTCATCG
Source organism: Halostagnicola kamekurae (assembly GCF_900116205.1). Lineage (NCBI taxonomy): Archaea > Methanobacteriati > Methanobacteriota > Halobacteria > Halobacteriales > Natrialbaceae > Halostagnicola > Halostagnicola kamekurae. Next base: position 456,153 of record NZ_FOZS01000003.1, read on the forward strand.
GCGACGGCGGCTTCCTGATGTGCAACATGGAACTCGCGACCGCCGTCGAGACGGAGACCGACGCGGTAACGATCGTCTTCAACGACGGCAAATACGGGATGATCTGGAACTATCAACGGCGGGACAACCACGCCGAAATCGCAACTGACATTCCGACGGTCGACATCGCGACGATGGCCGAATCGTTCGGCGTTCGTGGCGTCCGCGTCACCGACCCGGACGAAGTTCGACCCGCGCTGGCCGACGCGCTCGAGGCCGAGGAACACGTCGTCCTCGACGTCCGAATCGATCCGGAGGCGGAATACGTCTCCCGGCGGATCTGGTAGCTTCCCCGCATTTCTCAACCTCTGTCGCGTATCGAACCTCGGCTCACGGCATCCGTCTGATGGACGGTCGTTGGCTCGAGTCGATAGAATAATTGTCCTCCCGCCACAGATATCGAACGTTACGATGCCAGTCATGCAACCGACGCCCGACGACATCACCCTCCGTGGAATCAACTACGAAAGCGACGACGGAACGGCGTTCGACGGGTTCGAACTGACGAGCGACGTCTCGACGTTCGACGGCCGAAACGTCGGCGTCCTCTTTTTGCACGGGCTCCGCGGATTCGCCCTCGGCGCTGGCATTTCGCCCGTCGCGCATCCGCTCGCTCGAGCGGGAGCGCGGTGTCTCACGATCAACAAGCGAAACAGCGGGAAAGGCTACGTCACGTCCGAGTTCGACGAAATCGACAACGACATTCGTGGGGGCGTTGAGTGGCTCGCCGAACGCGGGTGCGACGACGTCGTGCTCTGGGGGCGGAGTCTCGGCGCCACCGAGGCCGCCTACTATCAGGGGTTGCGAAACGACGACGACGTCGACGGACTCGTCCTCGCCGCACCGTTTGCGGACATTCGCGAGCGGTCGACTCGAGGGTACTTCGAAGCCGTCTCGGATGACCCCGACGAGGCGTACGAATCGTTCGTCGACGAGGCGCGCGAACTCGTCGACGCCGGTCGCGAGAACGAAATCGTCGCGTTACCGCGGCCGGTCGGCGACGAGATCGAGTACATTCCGATGACTGCGGCGGCGTTTCTCTCCTATCGGTCACCCGAGAGCGCGTGTGCAACGATCGACTGGGTACCGGAGATCGATGTCCCCAGTCTGCTACTACCGCACGCGTCGGATCGAAACGTCACCCCGGCAGAAGCGACTGAGATCGCAGATGCGTACCCCGACTCGACATCGGTCACGGTCCATCCTGTCGAGGCGGATCACTTCTTCACCGGCGCGGAGTCACAGGTTGCGGGTGTCACGGCCGATTTCCTTCGGTCCCTTTGATGAAACGGCCCACCGTCGTCTGAAGCCGCGGATTCCCCACCCCTGCGCGTTGTAGCCGACTACGAATTCTGCGTCATCTGCATGTTGATCTCGACGATGTTCGCCGCGTTCCTGACTGTTTTGGGGATTTCGACCTGAAACCGATCGCCTTGTAATCGGCTCGTCGGACCGCAGACGCCGAGTGCAGCAACGATGGAACTATCAGGTGCGTGGATGGGCGCGGCGACACAGCGCATCCCGCGAGTCACCTCGCTTCTGCTAAAGGCGACACCGCGCTCGCGAATCGACTCGAGTTCCTCGAGGAGCGTCTCGAGATCGGTTACCGTTTTATCGGTTCTCGCTGGAAGTCCGTGTTCGTCGACGATGTCACGAACCGTCGACTCCGATAGGTGGGCGAGTATCGCTTTCCCCTGCGACGTACAGTGGAGGTATTCGCGTTGGCCCGGCTGGATCGTGGTTTCGATCGCGTTTTCGCCCTCGGTTTTGTAGAGATAGACGCCGTGTCCCTGTTCTTCGACGACGAGTCGGGCGAGTTCGCCCGTTTCCGAGGCTAACTCGTCGAGCGGATCCTGGGCACACTGGTAGACGAGGTTTTGTCGTTTCGCGAACTCACCGATCTCGAGCAACTGCAGGCCGAGCCGATACTCCCCGTTGTACTCCATTACCGCACCGTGTCGCTTGAGGGTGCTTAGATACGTATGCACGGACCCTTTGGACATGTCTAGTTCGTTAGCAATTTCCGTTACCCCACTACTTCCCTCTTCTTTCAAGACCCCCAAAATCCGAAACGCTCGATCGACCGATTTGATCCGCCGCCGTTCCTCGCCTGTGTCTCCCATACGTCCGAATCGAACGCTAGTGATAAAAATGTTTGGTAATCACAAACGTGAAAGCGACCACTCTATCGGTATTCCGTCTTGAAAACCCGACTCCAGCTGTCGCTATCACTGGAACGTTCTCCCACATGTTTGGAATTCACAAACGCCGATATCGGGCGCTACTACCGGTATTTCAGCTCTACCCTTGCATATTTTACATCTGTATTTCCGTAATTGGTTGCCAATATATCCGTTCGGTAATCACAAACCCAGATTGATGTTCTGTATCACGGGTCTGCCGAACACTCGCCACTCCGAGTTGCTCACTGACTTCTCGAGAGAGACGTTTGTGCCGGGCTCGGGTGGGTGGGACGAGTTCAGAAACAGCCGTTCACCCTTCAGTGGTACAATTGCGTCTGCTCATACCAATTGACCTATCGAGCGTGCGATAAAATGCAATCCGGTGTCCGTTCAGTGAACGCCGTGATGGTGGTCATCTTCGGGACCGAACGGCGTCTCGAGCAGGTCGGAGAAGTATTCGATCCGCTTGTGCGTAAGTGCGTCGAGCTCCGCCGGACTGAGACGGCACGCGTAGCCCAGTTTCGGGGACGTGATTGACAGTCGCTGTCCGGCCGTCGTTTCGACTTTTCGGAGTTTGACGACCGTATACTCGTTGCTTATCTGTAACTCGTCCGATGGCTCGGTCGCGTTCGTGCCGTCCTCGTGGGGAACCGAAGCGAGCGCTTCGAAGACTTCATCGTCCTGCCACGTGAGACTCTCGAGCGCCAGCGCGTCTACTCGCGTCTCGGCGCTCTCGCCGCTGAGTATCAGCCGTTCCCCGGTCGGCGTTTGCAGCGTCCACAGTGCGACCGTCAGATCGCCGTCCGTTAGCGTGAGCGGGTCAACTATTGGTCGTGTCGAGGTCATAGGATGATCGAAAGCGAGTCGGTCGGGATCACCGTGTGGTCGAGCAGCACGGTTCGTCGGGCGAGTTTCAACCCTTCGCTTTGATCCGACCAGTCGGGAACGTAGCCGTCCTCGTCGCGACGGAGCGTATCGTGACGCTCCATCGAGAGGATGTCGGGATCGGTTTCGGCCTTGCGCGACCTGACGATGACGAGGTTGTTTTTGAGTTCGATTTGGTCGTCCGTACAGTCGGTTACCCGAACGTTCGAGACCTGCCGGCGGGTCCGAGAGGGCGGATCCTCCGACCAGGCGAAGTCGCTCGACATCCGCTCGGTCCGCACCTTGAGCGTTCCCCAGTCCTCTTTCATGTGGAAGGCCTCCTCGCTGAACTCCGTGTTGGAGGACCGTTCGCGCGTCGTTCGAATCGGCACTCGGTACTCGATGTCCTCGGTGACGAGGTCGTGCCAGTCGCTCAACCGACGATCGTCGAGCAGTTCCGCCGCGTGATAGAGGAACTCCTCGCACTCGAGGCGGAGCGTTCGTCGGCGTTCAAACCCGTCCTGCATGTTATTCAGCCCCCTCCGTCGTCATCGTCTCGTGCCATTTCCGGTAAAAGTCGAGTTGATTCTCGTCGGTCACGCCGCCGTTCGCGTAGGCCGTTCCTGGCCCTGCCCAGTCATCGTCGACCTCCGCTGCGGTGTTCTCGCCGCGTCCCATCGTAAACAGCGTCGTCGCCTCCGTCTGCTCTGCGAACACGCTGCCCGCCGCCTCGTCGATCCCGTCCCAGATACCGATATCGTCCGGCTCGAAGTTACCCGCGGCGCTGAACGTCGACATCCCGACCTCGTAAACGCGTTCTTTGTATTCGTCGGGCGCGTCCGTCGGTGCGAGAATCCAGTTCCAGGCCTCCATCTCACCGGGGCCACGGGGTTGCCACTGACGCAGACAGAAGGTTCCGACGGGGTCTTTGTTCGGATCGTCGCGACCGCCGAGGAAGATAAAGGAGAGGTTCGGGAATATCGTCCCGAGGGTCACGCCCGACTTGCGTGCGACCTCGTGCTGGTCGTCATCGAGCGCATCGTGGTTGAACGTCTCGACGACCCGTTCGGGGTGGCCCCAGAACATCGGCTTTTCCGACTCGATCTGGTAGATGCTAAAGGCGTGCCCGTCGCAGTCGGCGATGCCGTACAGTTCGCTTTCTTCCTCCCCGGTGGCCGTCTCGCTGCCGATTCCGACGTCGATCGCGGATTTGTGTCCCATCGGAACGTGGTAGTTATCGCCATAGAAGTTCTCAGTCGGCGTTTTCCAGTCGGCGTCGACGACCCAGCGCTGCGGGTCGCCGATGACTTCCATGTCGATCAGGTCGAAGTACATGTCGAGATACCACGTCGCGCCGCCGAGATACTCCTCGAGCGACGGCGCTTCGGGCGCGATACAGGCGAAGACCAACCCGTTGTACGTATCGACGTGTGGCGCCTCACGAAGTCCGTGCTCCTCGGCCTCGAGGTGATCGAATCCCGCGCCTTTCTGGGGCACACCGACCAGATCGCCCGTGTTCTGGTAGGTCCACCCGTGATAGGGACAGCGGAAGTGAGTCGTGTTTCCTTTCTCAGCACGGCAGATGTTCGCACCGCGGTGGCGACAACTGTTGAACAGCACTCGGATCTTGCCGTGCTCGTCGCGGACGAAAACGAAGGGGTCCTCCCCAATGGTCCGTTGGCGGTAATCCCCCGGTTCGGGCACCTCCGACTCGTGGCCGACGTACACCCAGGCCTGACCGAATATCTCGGTTAACTCCCGTTGATAGATATCTTCGTCGTTGAGGATCTCTATCGGAACTTCTCCCTGTTCTAGGGTCTCTCCCATGGAGTCGAGTATTCGCCGAGTCCGTTGTGGGCCGGACTCGCCCGCGGACAGTGACTGCTCTATGTCGTGGGACATGTATACATACCAATCCAGCGGGTTACAACTACTTAGTTATTGTTCCACGGAGATCCGGACGACAGCGCGCCGGTGACCGAGTCGTTGTGACTCATCGACCGGTTCGAAGTCGCCGCAACCGAATCTTTTTGAGCGCACTGACTCTATTCGATGGTGATCGACACGAATGATCGGACACGCCACACACTACGGACTTAACGTACAGAACATAGAGCGTTCTCTCGAGTTCTACGGAGACCAACTCGGCTTCGAGGTTGACAGGCGATTTCCAGTGAGCGATGTCCAGAGCGATATCGTCGGCGTGGATGGCGTCGCGGGGGAGATCGCCTTTCTCGAGGCAGGTGGTTTCGAAATCGAACTGATCGCATACGATGCTCCCGAAAACGATGTCGTTCACGAGACTGCGGACGGACACGATGTCGGCGTTGCCCACATCTGTATTACCGTCGACGACATCGCTGGTCTCTACGAAGAACTCACGCCAGCGGTGGAGTTCGTGAACGCGCCTCAGACCGTTGGTAACGGCGCTGATATCGCGTACGCCCGTGATCCGGACGGAAATTACGTCGAACTGTACGAGCCACCCGCCAGTGACTCGGCCGGTGACTGACGAGCGTCGCATACCCGGTAGATATTAGTGCCAACCGGCCGCTGTGAGAACTAATGGGTTGGCTCGACAATCAGGTTACGCTGGTCACTGGCGGCGGCTCAGGGCTCGGACGCGCAGTGGTCGAGCGGTTTATCGACGAGGGCGCATCGGTTGGCGTACTGGATATCGACGAGCAGCGACTCGAGGACCTCGAGTCGGAGTTCGGGGACGACGTGGTCACCGTCGCAGGTGACGTGACGTCGATCGCCGACAACGAACGCGCCGTTTCCGAGACGGTCGACACCTTCGGTAAACTGGATGTGTTCGTCGGAAACGCAGGCGTATTCGATCAGAACGTCTCTCTGCCGGAACTGTCCGACGAGGATCTCGAGGAGAGCTTTCGCGAACTGTTCGACGTGAACGTCCTCGGATACATGATGGGGGCCAAGGCGGCGTTGCCCGAACTCGCCGAAACCGGCGGACGGATCGTATTCACCGCCTCGCAAGCGAGCTTCGGGTCCGACGGCGGGGGTGCTCTGTACGTCCCTGCCAAGCACGCGGTACTCGGGCTGGTCCGACAGCTCGCATTCGAGCTCGCGCCGACGATCCGGGTCAACGCCGTCGCGCCGGGATTCGTGCCGACGGACCTCTCTGGGACCGACTCGCTCGGCGGCGAACGCGGCGTCGTGTCCGCCGAGGAGTTCGATCCCACGAATCATCCGCTCGAGATCACGCCGTCGGCCGCCGACTACACCGGCGCGTACGTACTGCTAGCGTCCGAATTTGACTCCCGACCGATGACCGGATCGGTGATCCGGGCCGACCTCGGTCGCTCCGTTCGCGGGATTACTGAAGTGAGCCGCTCGGCGGTCGAATACATCACCGAGGACGTGACGGACTGAATCTGATCGCGTCTCGATCTCAACTATGACAGTCTCCCGACCGGTGCATACATTCAAGTGGAACTTCGCCATACGCTACCGTATGCCTCCACGAGAGCGCTCACCACTAGAATGCTGTCAGTACTGTCCGCACAGAAAATCGGTTACCGGGGCGTGCGAACATACAATCCGACAAGCAGTCGTCAAACAGCTCACCGAGGATCGACACAGCATCTGTCCAGTCTACCGAGACGTGAGACGGCAAGCGATGGACGATCTCTCGACTCGGCTCGAGTCTCAATCGTAGATTCTCCCACTGTCGACTGCCGGTTGCGGTCGGTTCGCACGTTTTCGATCGTGTTCGTGAGCGGCGAGTAACAATTCTCACTCGCTCCGTTTGTGGCAAGTGATTCGCTTGATAGCCACTGGAAGTTGTCTGTCGCGCACGTTCCGCCGCGATAGGAACAGATATTACCACTTACCACCGGTGCATTTATATGGAATCGGTTAGGTGTGGTAAATCATGCCTTGGAGCGAACAATGGCGGTCAGTTGATCGGCCGGACTCGAGCGAGATTCCGGACGAATACAGTATCTCGGCGCGCTCGACCGAGAAGATGATGCTCGTCTACTTCACGGGCACCACGATCATCGCGTACCTGGGGATGAAGTTCATCGGAACTCGAGACCAGTTAATCGCGGGACTGCCCGTGATGATGTGGACGGTCGTCTTGGTGTCGGTGCTAGTCATCCTCGGTCTCTACGCGGTGTTCACCCGAAGTGAGCCGTCCGAGCAGATGGCTGATCTCGGGGATTCAACGGAGGCGAAGCATGAGTAGTGTCCCCACCGTCCCGATACAGGCGCTTCCACCGGAGCTCGCCGAGACGATTTCGACGAACCTGCCGCTCTCGCTCGGCATCCTGGCCTGTTACGTCATCGTCTTCATCGGCATCACGCACTTCGCGAGACGGGGGTACTCGGACAGCCTCTCTGATCACATCGTCGCCTCTCGAGGACTGGGCTGGGTCGTCGCCTCGCTCACCCTCGTCGCAACCGTACTGAGCGGTGTTGGAATGGCCGGCTTTCCGGGGACAGTGTACTCGGTCGGCTTCTCGTTCATCGCGATGATCCTCGTCGGCTACGCGGTGACCGCACCGGCGGTCTGGTACCTCGGTCGACGCATGTGGGTCGTCGGGAAAGAACACGACCACCAGACGCCCGGTGACCTGCTGGGCGACTACTATCAGAGCGATACGGTCCGGCTCTATACGGTGCTCGCGAGCCTCGCGTTCAACACGACGTATATCGTCGCACAACTGCTCGCTGGCGGGCTGATCCTGATGATACTCACGGGTGGGATCGTCTCGTTCGAACTGGGCGTCATCGTGCTCGCACTCGTGGTCACGGTCCACCTCGCCAGTACAGGAATGCGCGGGATCGCATACCTCGATACGTTCAACGGAGCGTTGATAACCGTCCTCCTCGGTGGGTTCGGCGTGTTCATCGTGAGCCACGCCGGCGGCGTTAGTGAAGTCTTCAACAGCCTCGGGAGCGCGCGTGCCGGATTCACGACAGCACCCGGCGTCACGGGACTGTTTACACCCGAGATCATCCTCATCGTCGGCGCACTGTTCACTATCGGTAACACGCTGCTCTCGCCCGCGGGATGGGTTCGGATGTACTCCGTCGACGCCGAGCGGAACTTCGCCAAGGTCGCCGCGATGATCGTCGGCGTCCTCACGCTGATCTACGTCTTTGGGACGAGTTTCATCGGGATCTACGGACGAACCGTCCTTTCCGAGGGGACGAATCCGGACACGGTTTCCTCGCTGCTCGCGTTCGACGTAATGCCGTTCGGTCTCGCCGCCCTGTTCCTCGTCGGCGTTCTGGCTGCGATCGTCTCCACGACCGACTCGTACGCGCACGTGCTGGCGGCGACCGTCTCGCGTGACTTCATCAAAGCGTTCGTCAGTCCGGACCTCTCCGAGGACCGCGAACTGGTTTTGAATAGGGTCGTAATCATCGCCACGATGCTCGCCGGTGTCGCCGGCGCGCTCGTGTACTCGAGCCTGATAACCCCGCTCGCGCTGTTCGTCGTTGCGGTGGCGGTCCAACTGCTACCGCTGCTGTTCGGGGCCGTTGCCTGGCCGCGCGCATCCACGGAGGCCGCGATCATCGCCCCGGCTGTCGCCACGATCCTCCTCGGATTGTTCCAGTTGCAGCTGATCCCGAACCCGTACGTCACGCCGCTGGTTCCGGGGATCTTGGTCGCAACTGTCGTCAATTTCGTCCTCTTCGTAGGCATTAGCTTCCTCACGTCGCCACAGCCGCTCGACAAGATGGAACAGTACCACGGGCTCATTAACAGAAAGCTCTGAACGAGGACGGACGCTCCGTCAATTTGGCACTGATCGACTGGCCGACGGTACTCGAGTCGAGAAGCAACTAACGCGTCTCGTTCTGTGACGTATCACGAGAGAGCGACCACACACCACACAACCGCTAGAGTACGATCACCAAACAGCCACTCGTGAGCCGGCCCACAGAGCGCCTCGGTTCGCCTGAACTGCCGGTCGTTCATGGCGTCGTAATCCGAGGAATGGGGCCACGTTGCTGTGTCAACGAACCAGGCGATTCTCTCTGTAACGATCACACTGTACATTTCTCCCGTACCGTATCGATTGACGGCACTGGATTAGACTGTCATCACAGACGGCGAACAGTGCGACGGCCCGACATCTACTCGTCGAAGAGTGACTGCCGGAGACCGATTCAAGAATTAGCTCGGCACGGACGGTGTTTATAACGTGTGATCCTCGAGCGTTTCCTGAATTTCGCGCACACGATCGCGCTGATTTTCGGTGGTTTCCTCGATCTCTCGAACGTTCGACGCCACAGTGTCAGCGTGCGCGCTCGCCTGTTCGACCATATCCGTAATCTCGCTAGCACTCGTCGCCTGCGTATCCGTCGCGTCCGATATTTCCGCGACCCCCTGTGAAGTCTCCTCGACGGCGTCGACGATATGCTCGAGGCGTTCGATAACGCCGGTAACCTCAGATATGCCGTTATCGACTGCGGTGGACGCTTCCGTAATGCCACGCGACGATTTGGCGGCAACAGACTGGATTTGTTCGACGGTCGTTTCGATCTCGTCTGCATACGCTTTCGACTCCTCGGCGAGGTCTTTGATCTCGTTCGCGATGACTACGAATCCGTCGTTGTTCCCGTCGTTGCGGGCCGCTTCGATGTTCGCGTTCAACGCTAACAAGTTCGTTTGGTCCGCGATTCCGTCGATCACTGATACGATCTCGTCGATTTCGTCGACCCGCTCTTCGAGTTCGGTGATATCGTCCGCGACTGCCGTCGTAACGGTATCTATCTCCGTCATTGCTTCGAGTGCCTCGTCTGCGGACGCCCTCCCGGCGGTGGCCAATTCCTCCGCCTGGGCCCCTTGTTCCTCGATTTCACGCGCTGTCGAAGCGATCTCCTGAACCGTCGCCGAAAGACTCACTATCTCGTCGTCGATCGTGTTCATAGACTCGGACTGCTCGGCCGCCATCCGAGTGATATCTTCCGTTTTTCTCGAGGTCTCTTCGGCGGCGTCCGCTATTTCACCGACGTTCGCTATCGCGTACGTCGATAGCTTCTCGAACTGATCCGCCAACGCGTTCAGATCGTCCATCACCGACAGCAACGACCTGTCGATATTCCCCTCGCTCGTAAAGTCGGCTCGAGCCCCTTTGTTCCCGTCCATGAGTGCTGAAATGGTCGTTTCGAGCTCCTCGACGAGGGCTTGCATCTCCTTCGTGCGTCGGACGTCCGCCGTTCGGTCATCGACTAACTCGATCACGCCGACTAGCTCCTCGTCTCGGTACAGCGGGACTGCGCTGAAGCTAATATGGCGCTTGTTACCGCCCTGGGCCACGAACTCCGTTTGATCTCGATAGACAGGGATCCCGTTCGACTCCCCGCGGGTAATATCGAACCGCTCGTGGGCCGTGTCAGGGGCCTCGAGGACCTTATCGGCGAGCAATTTCTGTTCGCGCTCGTCCGAGTACATCGATTGGCTCGCCATCGCTCGGGATTGAGCTTCGGATCTTGGGACGCCGGTCAACTCCTCGAGCGGCGAATTCCAGTGTTTGACAGATCGATCGGTCCCGATCGTGAACACTGGCGTATCGAGCCGATCGAACGCGTACTCGAGCGAAATGGGGAGTTCCGTCGACTGTTGGTTCGTTCCTGCTGAGCTAGTTGTCGTTCCACCATCCGTTCGGAGATTGATCGCCTCTGCGGATTCGGATTCGTCGTTCCCTGCGACCATCCGCATGTCGATCTGCTGGTGGAGCCGTCTGCGGACCCGCTCTAAGACGTGTCCGTCACCCCCGTGTTTCGTATGTATGTCCTCGCACACTGAGTCGACCATGTCACGGAGACCTGCTATCCGTGTCGTTTCATCCGAATGTTGTTCTGATAACAGTTCCGGCTTCGCACACTGGGGTTCGTCTGGAAAGGCAAGGCCAACCGTCATGTCATACGTTCGTTCGAAGGCGAGGACTATATTTGTACTTGCCAAGTAGCCCACTACTAGGCAGCCTAAGATCCAGTCCAGCCATAATATAATTGGGTTAATTAGAAACGTATAGTTAAAGAACTACTACCCATACTGCACCCATAAACAAAACATCACATAAGTATTGTTTGTTATGTACAATATACAATCGTGGCCCGTCCCCACTGTGGAGGGTCAGTCGATCGTAAACTGATCTACTATTTTGACCCTATATCTATTCGTCAGAGTACATAACGAATTACCGGCATAATTAAATGGCAGTTTTATGGGGTACCTTCGCTCAATTTTGAATGGTTATGGAAACCTGATTATATCCGGTTAAGACGATTACTGTTCATCCTATACAAGTAACATCTATAGATTATGTAGTATATTTGCAATTTTATGAGCAGCCACAGGAGTAGAGTTGTATGAAACTCTCACAACCAGTAGTCAAAGAAATCTTGCTTATAGTTCGACCACGTAGTATTTATAGAGATGACGGACAGTGAAATTCGTTTTTAATTTGTCACAATTACTATCGATCGATAGACACCGAGCCAATGGTGACAATCGGTGCGATTGTAATGGGTGGGAGACCACACCCCTTTGGCTGTACTACGCGTATCGGCTGGCAAATCGCCTCGGGATCAAGTGGTTCGAGACGCCAAAGGCGTCTCGTCACTAAGCGGGATCGGAGATCCCGCGAGGTCCGCGAACCCGAAGGGTTCGCTTGATCCCGAAAGCTTCGTCTTTCGACCGATCCCGAGGCACTCGGCCTGATCCGCCCGGAGGGCTGTAAGCGTGAGTCGACCGTGCCGCGATATCCTGTCTATGCAAGACCAAGCGCTGTGAAGTCGTTCGCGTTTCGATCAGTAGGTGTACCTGTTCGACAAGACATGCACACTCACAAATAGTTAAAAACGCGTGGTAACTAATTGCAACACCATATGGTCGCAGCCACTGGCATCGATATCATCAATCTGTTGCTCGTCTTATCGCTGGCGTGGGTGTTCGGTGCCGTCGCAGAACGGTTCAGCTATCCCGCGATGATGGGCGAAATCTTCGCGGGGATCGTGTTCGGACCGGCGCTCCTCGGACTCCTCGAGTCCTCGAACGCCCTCGATATCTTCGCCCAGTTCGGCGTCTTCCTGTTGATGGTCTACGTAGGCATGGAGATCGACCTCCACGACCTCTTCGAACTCGGCCCGCAGGCGCTGATGATCGCGCTCGGAGGGTTCCTGTTGCCGTTCGGTCTCGGGTACGGTACCGGCGCGTTGCTGGGAATGACGATCGAGCAGTCGCTTTTCATCGGTATCGCGCTGGCGGCGACGTCGCTCGCGACCAAATCGCGGATTCTCGTCGATCTCGATATCCTCGATACCCGGATCGCTGGCGTGCTCTTGGGAGGGGCGCTCCTGTCCGACGTCGGAATTCTCATCGTGTTCGCGGGGATCACCGGGTTTATCGAGAGCGGCGATGTGACGCTCCTGGGTCTCGGGACCGTGATGTTCCGCGCGTTCGTGTTCTTCGCGGTCGTTCTCGTGATCGGTGACCGCCTGCTTCCGATCGTCTGGAACCGTCTTGAGGCATTGATGCGTCGGTACGGCTTCATCGACAAGACCTCCGCGTTCAGCGTGGCGCTCATCGTCGCGCTGGTCTTTGCCTACCTCGCAGATCTGGCGGACCTTCACATGATAATCGGCGGCTTCGTCGCCGGGATGTTCCTCCGGCAGGCTCAACTCGACGAGGAGATCTACGAACACATGCATACGGTGATTTACGACCTCGCGATGGGAGTTTTCGCCCCGATCTTCTTCGTTACCGTCGCCTTCGATCTCTCGCTCGGCGTGTTCACGGAGGCCCTCGGGCTGTTAGTACTCGTCCTCGTGCTCTCGTTCTTCGGGAAAATCGTCGGCAGCTGGGCGTTTGCCCTCCCGACGAAACTGACCAGCAAGGAAGGGCTGGTCATCGGCCTCGGGATGAACGGCCGCGGGACGGTCGAGATCATCATCGTTTCGGTGGGGCTCTCGATGGGGATCATCGACAACGAACTCTTCTCGATTCTCGTGTTCATGGCGATCTTCACCACGGCGCTCGTCCCGGTGACGGTGAAACTCGGCGTCGACTGGCTCGAGCGGTCGAACGAACTCGTGTACATGACTGACGAGCAACGGGTCGAACCGGAGACGTAAATCGCCTCGAGGCAGTATCCGAGATGCTGGCAACGCTTTTCTGACGATGATTACGTCGCCGTTCTATCCGTCACTGGTCGTCCTCCGCACCCATTATCTTGGCGACGTGGGTGAACGTCACGAGACCGATTCCGCCGACGAAATTTCCCGCAGTAGCGACGACGATTATCTCAGCGAGGGCTCCGTAGCCGATCGAGGCGTCGAAGAGCAGTCCGAAGAAGACGTGTATCGCGGTGACGACCACGTGATCGAACGGCCCGAGAGCAAGCAGGAACCCGACGATGTAGGCCATCGTGATCCGGCTTCCAACGCTGTTTACGGCCTGAAGGAGATACGACAGGAGACTCACGAGCGCGCCGCCGATGATTGCGCTCGCGAACATCCCCCTCATCGGTCGGTCGACGATCCCCTCCGCGGTCCGCGAGAGGGCGTGTTCCGACCCGGACAGGAGGACGCCGTCGACCGAGAAGACGAGCGCGAAGAGGAATCCGCCGACGAGGTTCCCGGCGAGGGTGAGAATCCAGAGGCGAACGAGCGGCTCGAGCAGCCACGTCCCCTCCTCGTCGACCGCCTTCGCGGCCGGATCGAAGAAGTTCTCGTTGAACAGTTCCGATCGGCCGACGACCAGGAACACGACGCCGACCGCGAACGTGAGCGCGCCCGCGATGTGCGCGACGTCGCCGAACTGCGGTTCGACCAGCGCGTCGACGACACCCAGCGTGGCGATGCCGAAGACGATCGTAAATCCTGCGATGAAACTGGTCGCCGTGGCCTCGAGCAGCGACTGGTCGAGCCGTCGTTCGCCCTCCGCGACCGCCCGATCGAAGATCTCCGCCGGATCTGGAGCGATTGACACGCCAAAGTCGTCACTGACTGGCGGGAAAATACATTACCCTGGATATTCGGTGGGTCTGATTGCGGCCAGCATCGTCTCACCCGACGCTCGCTACGTCGGTGCTATCGTATGGGTAGCGGCGGGATCCGGCGAAGACCAGATCAGGTGGACCGGAGTCGCTGTCCGAAGAATCCGACGAGTTCGCTGACATAGCCGGTCCCCCAGATCGCGACGATCACCGCGCCGACCGCGTTGAACACGAAGTCGGTCGCGATATCGTCGATCCCGTAAACGGTGACCAACCCGCCGAGGGCGAACTCCAGTACCTCCCAGAGGACGCCGATTGCGAGAACGAAGACGACGATGAACACGGACCGAAACGTCGACGGAACGCTCATCTCCTCGGAGTGGAGTTCGAACGCGCGAAAGGCCGCGTATCCCAGTCCCGCGATGACCGACGCCGAGACGGTGTGTGCGATCTCGTCGTACCACTGGTACTGCTCGTAGAGCCAGATCGAGCCGATCGTGTGGAGAATCACAGCGAGAGTGATCCAGAGGACGAGTCCGGCATCCATCGCGTAGCCGTACTCTACGCGCAACCAGGCCGGGAGCAGCGTTATGGCGAGTGCGATCCCCGCCGTTCCCGCGATCGCGAACTGTCCCGTCGCTAACCCGTATCCCAGAAAGGCGACGAGAACGAGTTGTAAGCCTCGCACGAGCACGTTCTCCTGTGCGTCTGAAAGCCCCAACACGTCGCCGAGGGTCACGGCGAATCCGCTCCGTTGGCGGCTCGAGTGACGGCCCCGACCGGATCGAATCGATCGGTGTACCACTGAAAGACCGCCGCGAGTACGAGTGCGACGGCGGTGACGACGACGAAATCCCACTGCAGTTCGGTCTGCGAGCGCAGGTACTCGGTCCCGAGCCACCGATCGGCGTAAAACTGCGCGACGGTCCAGAGCGCCTGCAGCGCCATCGTCGTCATCGCCGCGAAGCCGACGGCGAACCGACGGCTCAACTCGACCGACGTGAACGCCTCGAGTTCGACGACGACGATGAGCGCGAGCGCACCGATGGCGAGATAGACGGTGGTCTCGAACGGAAATCCGGCCGCGCCGGCACCGAACGCGACCGTCGCAACGCCCAAGAGCGGCCAAGAAACCATCGCCGTCCAGTCGCGGAACGAAATCGCCGGTGCGGTGACGACGGCGACGACGACCAGTTCAAACCCGCCCCAGAGGAGGTCGCCCGTGAACGCGCTCTCGAGGGCGCTCGCCGACACGATCGCCGTCAACACCCACGCGATGGCGGCGTTGAGCCGTTCGTCGTGGACCAATCGCTCGAGGTTCACACCGTATCGGTTCGATCCGCGGGAAGTAAAAACCACAGTGACCGAGCGGTCCTGACAGTTCACCGTCGCGTACAATCACTCGTATTCGACCCGACATTCTTCCGACCCGTACCCGTGTGATTGTCCATGGCCGTTTTCGACGAGGTGGGCGACAAGCGCCGCCTCTGGATCGGCGTCGGAGTGGTCATCGCGGCACTGATCGGAATCGCTCTTTTCAGATACGTGGGAACGCTCCTCTTCGCGATATTCGTCTACTACGCGACGCGGCCGCTGTATCGCCAACTCGACCGCGTCATCGACCGTCCGAACGTGACGACGACCGTCACGATACTGTTCGTCATCCTCCCGATGGTGGCCGTCGTCGCCTACGCAGCCGTCGTCGCACTTCGTGAGCTCGAGCAGGTACTCGCCTCGAGTGACTTAGAGGCGTATCGGTCGTATTTCCAGCCGTATCTGCGAGTGGCGAGGGAGGGAAACATCGGCAGGCTCCGGGACGCAGTGACGGGTGGATCCGGCGGCGCTCTCGGATCTCTCGTTCGCCAGGGGATTCCGGGCGCTCTGGGACGAGTGCAGTCGGTCGGCGGGTTCGTCTTCTCGATCCTCGCCCGGTTCTTTCTCATGCTCACGTTTCTGTTCTATCTCCTGCGCGACGATCAGAAGCTGCGCCGGTGGTTCTACGAGAGCATCGACCATGACGAGGAAATCGTCGCGTACCTCGAGTCGGTCGACGACGACCTCGAGACGGTCTTTCTCAGCAATCTCGCGGTTATCGCCGTTGCAGCCGTGACAGCAGCGACGACGTACGCGGCGCTCAACTACCTCGCGTCGGGCGGGACCGTCGTCGGGACGCCGGTATTGCTCTCGTTGCTCATCGGGATCGGGACGCTGATACCCGCGGTCGGGATGAAAATCGTTTACGTTCCGTACGGACTAGCGCTCCTCGGACTCGCAGTGGCGACGCCGACGCCGCTGTGGCATCCGATCGCGTTTTTCGTTCTCACGTTCGTCGTCGTCGATACGATCCCCGATTTCTTCGCGCGGTCGTACCTCTCCGCACGGAGCGGCGTTCACATGGGGCTCGTTCTGCTCGGATACTTCCTCGGGACGCTCGCGTTCGGCTGGTACGGACTCTTCCTCGGACCGATCGTCGTCGTCCTCGCGGTCCATTTCGCACACATGATATTTCCCGCTCTCAGTAACGATTTCCTCGGCGAGTAATCGTAGCGGAATTCCTGCCCCTGACCCGCTACCGCGGATCTGTCGTCTTATCGAATCGCTATATTGACCCTAACTGAACGATGCAGTCATTTAATCGATTGGCTCTGGTGAATCGCCATAGGGCATTGGGTTGTACCACATCGGGACAGAGCAAATGGGTCCCATCGTTTCACCAGCAGAGATTCAGTGGAAACGGAAGCCAGAATTGTCCAAGAGTAGTGCATCAAGCCACTGATATAGTGCTGAAAGTCGCCGGCGTCTAGCGATTCACCAGAGCCAATCGATTCGAGCGCGTATCGAGTGGTCCTTGGTGACCAATACATGCGTGAACTTCGTGATATTGAGGGATTACATCCGCGAGACCTCACGCAACGCCAACGGCTACTGCTACTATTCGTGGCCGGCCTGAGTATCATCGTTCTCTTCTATACGATCGTCTACAACTGGGGGATGCAAACCCTCGAAAACCGCCCACAGTCCGTCTTTCGCTCGTTCCAGACGGTAGTCGAGACGATGACGACGACCGGATACGGCGCTGATTCGCCCTGGACAACCCCGGCGATGAACACGCTCATGGTAACCATCCAATTGACCGGAGTCCTTATCGGGTTTATCACGCTCCGTGTCCTCGTTATCCCGTTATTCGAGCGGACACCGCTGAACCTCGACGACCGACTCACGACGAAAAAAGATCACGTCGTCATCGCGGAGTACCAGCGTGACACCGGAATACTCCTCGAGGAACTCGAGAAACTCGATACCGACTACGCCCTCATCGAGTCCGACGAGGACGAAGCAAAGCGTCTCTCGGACGACGGCTACCAGGCCATTAACGGTGATCCGGAGGAACGCGCTGACCTCGATCGCGCGACGATCGAGCGAGCATCGCTCCTCATCACCGATGCCGGCGACAGAACTGCCAGCATCGTTCTAACTGCGTTAGAAGCCAACGAAGACCTTCGAGTCGTTAGTTTCATAGAATCTACGCGCCACGAACCAGCACTTACGGAAATCGGCGTCGATCGGAGCGTCGCTCCGCACGCGTTGATCGGACAGCGACTGGCCGAAAAATCGATGACGCCGACCGTGACCGGCGAGCGATCCGCCGAGATCGATATCCGCGAGATCCTCGTTCGTCGGGATAGCCCGCTGCACGGCGTCCCGGTACGCGACTCACCGATCGTGAACCATCCGAACCTGACGCTGGTCGCTGGTTGGTTCGACGGCGAGTTGCGCCTTCCGCCTTCACCAGATGAGAAGCTCACACCGAACACCGTTCTGGTTGTGGCCGGACCGGAGAACGAACTCGACGAAATGATGAACGAGGTCGCTGGCGTCCGGTCGCGACGCCTCGAGACACCCTCACAGACCATCGTCGCAGGTCTCGGAGAGGGTGGGACCGCGGCTACCGAAGCGTTCCCGGACGATATCTCAGTCACGACTATCGACCAATCGGCGGCGCGTGCTCCCGATATCGTCGGTGACGTTACGGAGCCCGAGACGCTCCGAAAAGCCGGTATCGGCGATGCTTCGGCATTAATCGTCACTGTCGACACGGATTCGACCGCGTTGTTGACCGTCGCTGTCGCTCGGTCGCTTTCCAGCGAGATAGAGATCCTCGTGCGTGTTACCGAGGGAGAAAAGACGAAAGCTGCATTCAGAGCGGGGGCCGACTACGTCCTCTCCATCCAACAGGTCTCCGCTCGATTGGTCGCATCAGCGGTTCACGGTGAACGAGTCATGGATCCGATCAGCCAGATTCGTCTGGTGTGGGCCGATGAGACACCGTTCGCCGGCGAGTCACTGGCCGCCGTCCGTCGCGACACTGAGCGTGAGTGGGCGCCGGTCGGCGTTTTGCGAGGGGGTACAATCCGTACCGACGAACGCACTCTGATCAAAGCTGACGACGAAGTACTCGTCGCAGGAACGGATGCTGCGATCCAGGCGTTCGAGCGAGCGGTCGATTCCTCGTGACCACGGACACGCCATCCTTAGTCACCAGCGGTTTTAGAGTCCCGACCGGCGTACGGAATTTCTTCCTTGAGTATCTCCCGTTCGAAGTACAGCAGTTCGACGGCCAACACCGCGACGGTTATGAGGATGACGGCGTAGAACGTCCCGCGTTCGGCGGAGTACAGGTGATAGAACATGAGGACGAACGAGAGTCCGCCGCCGACCGTCCCGACCGCCGGCCATATCGCAGTCATCCGATCCGAATCGCGCTGGGTGAACGCGAGCGCGCTCATCGAGCCGAAGACGACGATAAACGAGAGCGAGGCGAACGAGGTGATCGCCGAGAGGCTCCCGTACGCGGTAAACACTGCCGTCACGAGTCCTAAAATGAGTAACGTGCGAGTTGGGACGCCGCTTGCGCTCGAATCGCCCGCGCGGTCGGGCAGCAAGTCGTCGGTCAACATGCCCTTGGCGAAGTAACCCGCCGAGAACATCGTCGCGTTGATCGCACTCGCTGTCGAGAACAGCGCCGACAGGGAGATGACGACCCCGGCCGCGGTCGCGAGGCCGACCGCGCTGCCGATCGTCGAGGCGGCATCGACCAGCGCGGTGTGGGGACTGTTTTGGATCGCCTCGGGTGCGAGATTGTACGCCACCAGCGCGACGAGCACGTAGATCGCTACCGCCACCGGGATCGAGAGATAGATCGCCTTCGGGATCGTCTCGAGCGGGTCCGCGATACTCTCCTGATCGTAGAACAGCAACTGCCACCCCTGAAAGGCGACGAACGAGACGGCCGCGGCCATGACGGGGCTGAACGACGCGAGCCTGGACGTCCCCACCGTTACGGGGTCAGACGAAACCGACAGCGCGTATACCAGCCCCGCGAGACCGAAGACGACGAGAACGAGGACCTTCGCCGACGTGAGGACGTTCTCCGCAGAACCGGTCGCGCGGGCCCCGAGCAGATTCAGTCCGACGAACCCACCGACCACGAGCACGGAGACGATCGGTCGCACCGGGATCCCGCCGAGCGTCGACGGGACCCCGGGAAGCGAGATTGTGAACTCGGCGAACGCGAAGGCGTACATCGCCATCGATCCGACGTATCCGAAAAGCAGCGTCCACCCGATCATTCCGGCGAGCGTCGAGTTGCCGGTAAACGACTGGACGAACGTCACCGACCCACCACCGTCGCCGTCGCCGTCCTCGACGACCAGTTCGTTCAACCAGTTGTAGGAGTACGCCGAACAGATCGCGAGGAGCCCGGCGAGGAGAAACGCGAACCACGTCGCAGCCTGCGTGATTCCAGTCACGACACCGAAGACGGCGTAGATCCCGCCGCCGATCATGCCGCCGAGAGCCATCGAGACGGACTCGGTGAGCCCGAAGTTCCCGTCGGTCATGCCCGACCGTACTCGCTCGGGCCCGGAAAGAGTTTTCACGCAACACCAGCGTCTTAGTTAGTCGACCGGACGCCTCCCGAACCTCCTACTGGAGACTGGACTCCTCTCGAACCGACTACTGGTGATCAGACCGAAGCAACGGGACGAGTCGCCCAGACCGAATCCGCGGAACGAATCAACCGAACGGAAGCCGCGAGACGAGCCGGCGCAATCGAGACCGGATCGTCCGATTCGCCTTGACCATGATCACCGAACTGGTCGCTCGTCGACCGACCCGTTCGGGGAGCGAGCCGATTACCGAGCGCCGAAAGACGTCCGTCGAAGTCGCTCCGAGAACGACGAGATCGGCGGCTTCCGATCGGTCGACGAGCGCGTCAGCGACGGATTCGCTCTCTATGATCTCCTGGGTGATCACCGGAACGCCCGTGAGTCCGCCGATCACACTCGCTAGCGCCGCTTCTTTTTCCTCGCGCGACCTCTCCGTTCCCCCGGGTGAATGCACGACGACGACGTGGATAGCCGCCTCGTGGACTCGAGCGAGCGATCCTGCAACGTCGGCGGCCAGCTCGGTGTTCGGGCCACCGGCCACGGGAAGCAGGATCTCCCGTATCGGTTCGTCGTCGTCCATCCGCTTTACGAGGACGTCACACGGCGCCTCCCGGAGGACTTCGTCGATGTGGGATCCGAGTACGATGTCGCGCCGACGCCGGTTTCCCCGCCATCCCACGAGAATCGTTTCGACGGACTGGTCGGCCGCGGCGCTGCAGATCCCGCTCGAGACCGACCGGGCGAACCGAATTCGCTTCGTGACCTCGACGGGCCGATCGCTGACGATATCCGCGGCGTACTCGAGTACCTCGCGTTCGTCCTCGACGAGACGTTCGCCCTCGGAGAGCGGCACCTGCGAGGGTACCTCGACCACGGTCAACAACTCGAGCGCCCGCTCCGTGTCCGTCGCGAGATCCGCGGCCGTCGAGACGAGCCGATCCGCAGTCTCCGGGTTCGCGATCGGAACGAGGATCGAGCCTCGAGCGCTCGAGTCAGCCATTACGTATCGTGTTTCCGACAGCGGATATAGTAGTTCGGTGCGTTCGCGGCGGGCGGTCAGAACGTCTCGGCATACCCGTTTAAGCACCGAGGCGGTGTCCGGCGTCTATGACGGATTCGACCGACGACGAGTTCGATCCGACGGCGGCCGAACAGCGGGAGATCGGTCGCGAGATGGTCGAGGAAAGTACGGGCCTTGGCTCTGTCATGGCCCACGGCTACCGCGGCGAACTCGGCCGCGTCGACACGTGGCGACAGCGCCTCGATCAGACGACGACGTGGGCGGTGACCGTGATGGCGGCGATCCTCACCTGGGCGTTCTCGAGTCCCGACAACCCACACTACATCCTGCTGATCGCGATTATCATTCTCACCGTCTTTCTCGGTATCGAAGCGCGTCGGTACCGGGATTACGACGTCTTTCGGTCGCGCGTGCGCCTCATCCAGGAGAACCTCTTCGCGAACGCTCTCGATCCGTCACAGGGCATCGAGCGCGCCGACTGGCGCGCGGAACTGAGCCGAGACTACCGCGAGCCGACGGTGAAGGTGACGATGCAGGAGGCGCTCGCGCATCGACTGCGACGCGTCTATCTCGCCTTGCTCGGCATCCTCCTCGTCGCGTGGCTCTTCAGGGTGACGGCGTTCGCGCCGCGCGAGGACTGGATCGAAACCGCGGCGATCGCCAACATTCCCGGAATTCCCGTGATCGGCGCCGTCAGCCTCTTCTACGTCGTATTAGTCGTAATCGCGCTGTGGCCTCGAGAGCGGCAGGCGAAGGGCGAATTCCGCAAGGGAACGAACAGAGACTGGAAGCGAACGGACCGGGAAGACGAGTCGACCGATCGATGAGTACCGACATCCGAGACGTACGAACGGTTCTCGAGGGAATTTTGACACTGGCGGCTCGGTGGTCCCATCGAGGCGGTCAGCTTCTGGCGGTCATTTATGTCCGGGGCCGAGTTACACGGAACCATGAACGCACGTCACCGGTTCACTCTCGCGGCGGGATTCGTTGCCCTTTCAGCAATCGTGAGTTTCATCGCCGCACCCGATCTCCCCGCCGAACTCGTCACGAACTGGAACGCCGCGGGCGAGCCGAACGGTACGATGCCCAGAACGGCGGCTCTCTGGCTGTTTCCGGCGTTGACAGCGGGGCTGGTCGTACTGTTCGCGCTGATCCCCCACATCGATCCGCTGCGGGAGAACATCGCCGAGTTTCGCGCTGCCTACGACTGGTTCGCGGTCATCGTTACGGGATACTTGTTCGTCCTCCACGCCGGAATCGTCGCGTTCAATCTCGGCTACGAGTTCGACTTCACGGCGCTCGTGCTTCTCGGCGCAGCGGGGCTGTTCTACTCCAGCGGAATCGTACTCACGCGGGCCAACCGCAATTGGTTCGTCGGCATCCGGACCCCGTGGACGCTCAGTAGCGACGAGGTATGGGACCGAACCCACGCACTCGGCGGAAAACTCTTCAAACTGACCGCGATACTGTCGCTGCTCGGACTCCTCGCCGGCGACTACGCCATCTATTTTCTCGTGGTCCCCGCGCTCCTGACTGCCGTCGTGACCGTGCTCTACTCGTATTATATATACGACCGGCTCGAGGGAAATGGAGGGGCGTCTCCCGAAGCCGAAATGTAGCTGATCGCAAGACACAGGCGTCGTAAATCGGATTTCGGTCCCGTTTAGCTCGTGCGGTTTGAGAAGCGAACAAGTCGTAAAGTTAGTTTGGAATGACGGTCGTAAACCTGCTCGACAAGAGCTACGCGGCGGAATTCGGTAACGCTTTGAGAGCGTGAGCGGACGGCGGCGCCTGCTAGGGTGTCAATGCGTTCCGAGGACGGCGAAGCCGCGCGGGTCACCATCGATGAAACGACCGAGGTTCGAATCGCCGACAACGGGCCGGGATCCCAGACCATCACAACGACACCGTTTTCGACAGCGGAGAACGCGGACTCGAGAGTCCCGACACGGGAATCGGTCTCTAATTCGTCGACACGCTTGTCACCGAATATGGTGGCGTGATCTGGGTGGAAGACAGCGAGCCGACAGGCGCCGACTTCGTCGTCGAACTACCACGCACCGGCCGAGGCCACCCGCGGCCAGAATGACTGTGCTCACGGAGCCAGTGGATGAGCGAGAGATTGCACAGCGTGGCTGCTTATCATCGACTGGGAGACCTCTGACTGGAGGTATCATAGCTCTGGCTACGAAGTGGTTATTTTCGCTGTGGTGATGGACGAACTGACGGGCGAGCAGTATACTGGACGTAGTGACTCTTCTACGAAAACTTGCTCCCCCCGCCAGCGCTAACTGTCCATCTGTCCTTTGACCTCTATGGGACTAATTGCGGAGTTCCAGATGACCTCCGAGCAACTGCCGCTGGTCGACGTGGCAGCGGGCGTATCTGAAGCAACCATCGAGTTCGAGTCCGTCCAGGGTCGCCCGTCGGGGGCACCAACGTTCATCGTGCGGATCGTGGGCGCCGACGCCGACGCGATTGAGGCGGCGTTTGCCGACGCCGACTCGGTGACTGACCACTCGCTAGTCGTCGCCGACGAGGCGACGCGGCACTACCGCTGTCGCCCGACCGGCGATCCGCCGACGGACCTGGAACTGCTCGCGGACAACGGGTCAATCCCCGACCGGGTGCTCGCCACGCCGAGCGGCTGGGAGGAGCGGCGCTGGTTCGCCGACCGGGAGGAATTCAACCAGTTCCGGACGTTCTGCCGAGCTAACGACTACGAGATCCGGCTGGACCGGCTCGTGGAGACAGACGAGGGATCGGCCGGGAGTTCGACCGGCCCGTTCGGAACAGGCGACCGCTCCTGGCCGCGAGAAATGACCGACGCTCAGCGGGAGGCGCTCGTCACCGCCCACGAGATGGGATACTTCGATATGCCGCGGACCGCCACGATGGCCGACGTCGCCGACGAACTCGGCGTCTCGTCCGCGTCGCTCTCCGAGCGACTGCGGCGCGCGCAGAACCACCTCATCGCCGGGTTCCGACGGACCTCTAGTAAGAAACCCCGAACAAATTAGGGCACAGACTACGGACTCGTGGTCACAAAGACCCCTGTGACCGACGACACGCTGCGGAGAGACGGACGCGGTGCCGCCATCGACGCCGAGGGCGTGGAACTCACGTACGCCGACGGGACGGAGGCGGTGAAGGGGATCGACCTGACGGTCCCCGAGGGCGAGTTCTTCGGTTTCCTCGGTGCAAACGGCGCGGGGAAGACGACGACAATCAAGACGTTCTCGACGCTGCTGTCGCCGACCGCGGGGTCGATCACCGTCAACGGCTTCGACGTGCGAGACGAGCCCCGCACGGTCCGTGAGACGATCGGCTATATGGCTCAGGAGACCAGCGTCGACGAGGAACTCACTGCTCGCGAAAATATCCGATTCGCTGCGCGGGCCTACGGCGTTCCCAAGAACGAGCGTGCCGAACGCATCGACGAACTGCTCGACCTGGTGGACCTGGCAGATGTGGGCGACAAGCAGGCCGGCGAGTTCTCAGGCGGGATGAAAAAGCGACTGGACGCCGCGACGGCGCTCGTCCACAACCCACCGCTCGTCTTCCTCGACGAACCAACGACGGGGCTGGATCCGAAAGCGCGAAATCGCCTCTGGGAGTACTTTGAGCGCATCAACGAGCGCGGGACGACGCTGTTTCTCACCACACAGTACCTCGAAGAGGCCGACCAGCTCTGCGACCGCATCGCCGTCATTATGGACGGCGAGATCGTCGCCACGGGCTCGCCCGCAGAGCTGAAACGGCGAGTCGGCGGGGAGATCCTCGACGTAGACATCCCTGCCGGAGAGGACGCCCGCGAGCGCGCTGCCGAGATCGCCCGCGAGCGCGACATCTTCGACGCCGATGCGGACGTGACTGTCACCGATCACGGGATCAGCGTCACCGCCGAGGGGGCGCGCGAGTACGGGACGGACCTGCTCGTCGCCCTGCGCGACGCCAAGATCACCGTCACCGGGTTCAATATCCGCGCACCGACGCTCGACGACGTCTTCCTCGCGATCACAGGCGAGGAACTCGACTCCGAGGATCGGTCGGCCGACGCCACTGACGTGATAGAACCAGAGGTGACCGCCGAATGAGCGAGCCCTCGAGAGACGAGGCCGCTGACAAGGCCCGCGCCGACGGTGGGCACGTCCGCACGACGCCGTCGAGCAACTCCTTTTTCAGCGATTTCTGGGTGAACTTCGTCCGCTGGAACTTGAAGGCGGTACGTAACCCATTCGTCGTCGTTGGGTCGCTCGTCCAGCCGATCATCTTCCTCGTCCTGTTCACACAGGTGTTCGGCCAGATTGCGACGAGCGCGCTCGGTAGCGGTGGCGGGGCGGGGGGCATCACTTACGAGACGTTCCTGCTGCCCGCCATCGCGATGCAGGTGTCGCTGGCGGCCGCCGCAGGGTCAGGGATTGGTCTCGTCAACGATATGGAGGAGGGGATGTTCGAGAAGACGCTCGTGATGCCGATGAGCCGCTCGGCGATGTTCCTCGGAAAGACCGCCGCCGAGATCATGCGGATCGTCGTCCAGATCGCTATCATCCTCGTGCTGGGTTCGGTGCTCGGCGCGAACGTCGCAACCGGGTTCCTCGGCGCCATCGGGATCCTCGGCATCGGCGTCCTCTTCTCGCTGTGGTTCATCGCGCTCTCGAACATCATGGCCGTCGTGACCCGCGACCAGGAGTCGACCATAATCGGCGCGAATCTCCTGCAGTTCCCCCTGCTGTTCGTTTCCACCGCCTTCCTCCCGTTGGACTCGATGCCCGACTGGATTCAAGTCGTCGCGACGTACAATCCGATCACCTACGGCGTCGATGCAGCACGCGCGCTTATGCTCGACCAGGACGTCATGACCGTCGTCGAGGTTACTCGCTTCGGCGGTATCTGGGACACACTTATCCCGGCAATCGCCGTGCTCCTTGTTCTCGATATCGTGCTCGGCGGCGTCATGGTCTACCTGCTCAACCGCACGTCGAGTTCTGCCGTGCAGTGAGATCCGCGCCGGAGCATCCCACTATAGACGTGACTGGGGCCGGTCGGCATACGCGTCGTCTCGGTACGGCTCCCAGTTTGCAATCGGTCGCTCCGTGGTTGATAACTAAAGTTGAGATAGAGGGGAACAACTCCAAGGAGGAGTGGTCCTGACATCCAGTACGGCTATGCCCCGACCTAGGTGAGAACCGTGGTTTGGGTAGCAAGTTGCTTGTATCTAGAACAAAGGTGGCCTGTTCCCAGAGTGTCATAGAACAGTTCTCATACTCCCCCGTAGCTGCCTGACAAACGGCAGGTACAGATGACTAGTCTATCGCCCAATACGGAAGAATTTTAAATAAGTTACAAGAAACATGGTATATGTCTGAACCCACTCAGAGATCGATCCTCGGTCTAAAAGTAATGGTATTAGGCGTTCAGATAGCTATTTTTGGTCGATACATCTTCCGGGATGCCCTGATAATCGTTTTAGGAGGCGCAATCACTGTTCTTGGACTGTTTGTTCGGTGAGCAGCTGTAGTTGCCGTTCAATATAGGCCGTATATGCATTACAGATCATACTACCCATCAATTAATGTTAATTTCTCATGTTTCTCAGTTGGGATTGGATTGACGTATTTCACATCTTCGTCGTCACAAAGATCGTCGAAATCGCCGTCAGTTGTAATCAAGTAATCGGCGTCATAAGCTCGTGCAAGCGCAACGATGAACGAATCGTACACGTCGTGGTTTTTCTCAGCGCTGATCTCGTATGCCTCAAGCAGCGTTGTCTCGGTGGCACTGACGATTCGTGCAGGACTACGAACAAGTGATTGAATAGCATTTCGAGCAGCAACTGCGTCTACCCCAAAATTGCTCGTCATCAAGTACTGGGCCCGCAACGGATAGTAATCGAACACGAGCAAGACGTTTGGCCCATCGATTGCGTTCTGGATCCACGGATACACGTCGTCGTGTGCAGGATGATCATCGGTGAGCGCAATTGAGAGGACATTCACGTCAGTGAGAACCGTCACTTCAGTCGGGAGCGAATCAGTCATCGGATAGTCGCTCACCGGTCCATCGGCCCGAAGAGCGATTCTCCGGCATCGGTTGGTGTTGTATTCTCCCAGTTCTCTTGACCGGCTGTTGCTGTCTCTAATTTCGAGCTTGGCTTGGGGTTGACTTCGAGGACCGACCCGACGAGGGTTGCAGGAATCTCATCGTTTGATTCGATTCCTAATCGGTCCCGAACCTCTTTTGGGAGTGTTACCCGTCCTCGATCGTCCACTGTGAGCGTGAGTTCTTCCCCGTTGTTCGCTTCAAATGCGGACTTTCCCATTTTTAACCACCTGGTTCCCACTACTGTGTTGACATACAAAACTCTTGCGCCACTTGAAATACCGGTCAGTTCGCACGTGTAGTGGACGAACAATTCAGGCCATATGGGACGAAAAGAACCCCAGGTGGATCGTTCTATGACACCTCTGGTCTGTTCCAGCTAAAGTGCATGTGCTCTCGGCGCCAATGGGTGAGCGTGAGGAGGTGAGCAGCGACGCCGTGCAACTCCGTCGCGCAGAACGCATTTAGCGGGTGAGCGACTACAAACAGGTAATGACCGATTCGTCTCCCACACAGACACAGTCTCGTATCTACACGGCGCCGCGAACGGATGTCTCGCAGAATCAGGGCAAGTTCCGGATTCACTTCAACTTTCCCGGCCGCGCCGTCCCTGATCACGACGACCACGGGTACGGGCCGCTCGCGACCGTCGTCGAGTCGTTCATGGACCCCGGGACCCTGATCCGGATGCACCAGCACCGCAACGAGGAGATCATCTCGTG
Organism: Halostagnicola kamekurae; assembly: GCF_900116205.1. Taxonomy (NCBI): domain Archaea; kingdom Methanobacteriati; phylum Methanobacteriota; class Halobacteria; order Halobacteriales; family Natrialbaceae; genus Halostagnicola; species Halostagnicola kamekurae. The sequence continues at coordinate 484,014 of NZ_FOZS01000003.1, forward strand.
GGTCCCCGAGGGCGTGATGCGCCACGACGACCGGCAGGGCAACGAACTCGCCACCGATCCCGACCATCTGATGGTTATGAACGCCGGCAGCGGCTTCTGGCACGCAGAAGAAACGCTCGCCGACGACCCGCCGCTGCGGATGCTCCAGATCTTCGTCCGCCCGCACAGCCTCGACCTCGAGCCCGGCATCCAGCACGAGCCGATTCCCGACCCGATCGCCGGCGAGTGGCGCCACCTATTCGGGCCCGAGGGGACCGACGCTCCGCTGTACGTCCGCAACGACGTCGGCTTCTACGACTGCCGACTCGACGCCGGGGCCACGACCACGCTCCCGTCGCGACCGGGGTGGGACACCTATCTGTACGTATTCGATGGCGCAGTCGAGGTTGGCGATGAGCCGGTCGGATTCACCGAGAGCGCACTCGTGACTGACGACGACGACGTGGCCGTCACTGCAACCGAGGACGCCACTATCGTCGCGTTCACCATCAACCCCGACGCGCCGATCACGCGCCAAGGCACTATCGGCCGCTGAGACCCCGATACACCGACTGTGGGTGGTTCTGCGCCCTCGGGAGGATGGGGGTTTCAGCGGAATTCCTCGCATCCGGGTGATTTCCGGGAGTAAACAGCAGTCACCAAGAGTGGATTCGACGACATCTCTACCAAGATCAGGTCAGTGTCCGAATCACCTACCGCAGCGACGTTTTTGGGCTCGCGTGCGTCGATGAATCAACGTCGATACCACAGCGCCCTGCCAGCATCTCTGTGAGCAGCTTTTCAGTACCGCTATAGACGGAGTCCGACGACACGATGTACCCCCAGTGGAACCAGCGATAGCATCGTCGTCGAGATAGCGGCCATCCCCGAAGCGAACACCAATCCATGCTCGCCGCCTTCGAGGCGGGCGATCTGGTCTTCGAGGGCCGCCCGCGTTGGATCGCTCTCACGCGAGTACGCGTGTTCAGTACATTCGTCAGACCCAGCCCACTCGAAGGTGGGAGAGGTGCAGTGGCGGAATGACGTCGCTTGGTCCACCGTCCGCAGGACGAATCCCACTTGAACCTGATCCGATGGCGATCGCTTTCAGAACGACGATGCACGAGCTGGGTCAGTGGTCGGATCGATGTCCCAGACCGTTCGTCCAAGCAGTTCGTCTTCTATGTATCCGATTTCGATGCACAGTCGTTGGTTGACATTTTGAATTACACCGTCGATGTCATGGACTACGAACATACCCGGGGAGTGCTCGAAGAGCGCGTCGATCCGGGCACTATGGGACTGTAACTGCTGTTCGTATTTACTTTCAAGTAGATTTAAAAGACAGAGCTTTTACCATTTAGTGTAAAATAATTATTCGCATCGTTTAATAGCGCTGCGTCGATCCATCATTGGCAGATCTGAGGGTATACACGTACGAGTAGGTGCCCGCCACTCGTTGCTGCTCCTGGTGAAATATTTGTTCACAACTAAGAGTTAGATACCAGAAAGGGGTTAGTCGGTTATCCAACATCTATCAATGTGTCATATTTCCGCCAGTCAGTGCTTCAGAGAATCGGTCTCTTCAGCTTTTTCTCCGTTAGGGAATGCACAGGACTCACAGGAAATGGGGGCTTACAATCCAGCCAAAACAGACAGGTGGGCGTGTTCAGATAAGAATTGAAGGGTGAGACGTAGCGTTTTCAAGTGATCTATGCCCGAAAGCGCATGCCTCACTGGTAGTATCGACCGACTCGAGCTAGATTTTATAGGGGGTGGCAACACCGAAGCTGTTGATGAAGCTTGGTACTCAGCTCCATTTTGCTTTACCATCACTTTCAAATACTGTTTCTATTCTTGAGTTGTTTGGTATTGAGAAGGCTCGATCGACCGTTCACAACTGGGTCCACAAGGCCGACCTACAGCCAGAAGACGGGCACTGTCCGGATCACGTTTCGGGTGACGAGACTGTGATCCAGCCCAATGGACAGCAGTACTGGCTGTACGCTGCTGTCGATCCGGGAACCAACAAATTTCTCCATACACAGCTTGAATCCACCACTACGACCGTTCCGCCCAGGCATTTCTCGCCACACTACAGGAAAAACACAACGTTGAGGACGCGTGTTTCTCGTCGATGGCGTGACCTAACACCAAACAGCATGCTCATGACACGGCCTCGATTTCAGATACGGGAAACGAGGAGATCGGAACAGCGCCGAACGTACCTTTCGAGAACTAAAACGACGAACCTCTTTGTTTAGTAATATCTTTAGTCACGCCTATCTAGAAACTACTGATCAGTGGCTCAGATCGTTCGCACTAGCATGGAATCAGCTTATCTGAACACGACCCTCGAGACAGGAGCAACTGTTAACAAGAGTGGACCCATCACTGTCTAGTTAAGACCCTTTGACGGTAACTGGCGTTTCAAGAATTTATAACGGCAAGTAAGATACTGACTGAAAGAGCCACTCATCAGGAACGTGGGCTGAAGTCGGCGAATTGTCGCTGCTGGCCAATTGAATTCTAGTTGTAGTTGATTTATTTTTATAAATACTGTATAGGTGCTAAAATACTATCCATAGAAATAACCATAATTGGTTTAACGGAAATCTCGTTTCCTCAACGCGTTGAACCCCGGTATCTGAGTCACCGATGTCAGGTGCTCACAGTCATTTCGCTTTAGCTGAGAATCCCGGATTGCAATACGCCGATAAGCGCCGTGACGGTCACTATGCTCGCGACCGTTGTCAGGAAGACTGTTGCACTGATGAACTCGTCCGCAGAGAGACCCTCTACATCCTGGCTAAACGCGCCGACAAGGATAATCGTCGTGACGCCCGTCGGCGTCGCGAGTAGGACTACGACAACCTGTGCAACTGTCGTATTCCCGATTCCGACCGCGAGGACGGCGGCGATCGCGAGCAACGGGGCCACTAGAAGTCGCATCGCGCTCGCGGTGCCGATCGGGCGGACGTCGCCGTCGCCGTCGACGTTCGACAGTTGGATCCCGAGGATCAGCAGCATCACGGGAATCGAGGCGTTGCCGAGCAGTTCCAGCGTCTGCATCAGCGCCGTGTCCGCCGCCGGGACGACGCCGAGCCACCGCGCCGCGAGTGCGGCGCCGACCGCGTACACCAGCGGGACGCCGAACACCCGGCGCATGTCCGCCAGCGGACTCTCCTCGCCCCCGCGGGCGGCGATGTAGATGCCGACGGTATACAGCATGACACCCTGAAGCGCCGTCACGAGGACGGCGGTGCTCCGCCCCGTCGCTCCGAACGCGAAGTCCACCAGCGGAATCCCGTAGTTGCCGGTGTTCGGAAAGACCGTTGCGAGGACGAACGCGCCCAGCAGCGGCTCCGAGTGGCCGGTCGAGCGAGCAATGCTCTCCGCGAGAGCAATCATCGCTATGGTGAACAATGCGACTGCCAGAACGACGTCCACAATCGTCGAGCCAGCCAGTGATGACGTCGTGAGGCTGTGGACCACCAGTGCGGGCGCGAGTACGTAGACGGTGATCGTGTTGAGCGCGTCCGGTTCGGTATCCTTACTCCAGCCAAGCGTGAACCCGATCGCTGCGATCCCGACGACGGGCAAAATCGCCGTCGCGAGAATCTCCAGAAGAAACATGGATGAATCTACTTCGCCGAACCATTAGAAGACTTCTGAATTAGATGGGTCAGTTTAGAGGGCAGTGTCTAGTTAGCTCAGTTTGAGAAGCGAGCAGGTCGGAGAGCTAATTTGGCTATGTCTCTTGCAGATCTGCTCAGTGAGTCCTATGCGGCGGAATTTGATGAAGCTTGGGAGCGTGAGCGGACGGCGATTGCGTCAGGGTGTTTGCCGTCCGGCTCCACGCGACCGGTTGTTCACTTCGAGAGACATAAGCGATTCTTCGCTTGATCGGCGTTGAACGGTCTCACCAAGTGATCTGGAACTGAGTATATGGTCTTCCCGAGAGTGTTCCAGACTCGCCGACGTCCACGAGAGCAAAGCTCTCGTGCGGCCCATCAGAACACGATGCGTTCTGAGGACGGCGAAGCCGTTGTGGGTTGCCATTGATGAAACAGCTGTCAAGATTAACTGCGGCTGGTCTTGGGTACGCTGCAATCGACCTAGACTCGCGACTGATTCTCGATGTCGCAGTGTACGGACGACGAGGCATCAATCCTGCCGCTGCATTCCTGCATCGGTTGACCGAAAAACACGATTTCGATGACACTGTGTTTCTCGTCGATGGCTACGGCTATCTGACTGCCCTCTCTCGGTTAGGATCGAGCGGTCAGCTCGACTACGTTAATCGAAACCTGATCGAAAAATGGTTTCAGACGTTCAAGATGCGAGTTGACCGCTTCCATAACTCGTGGGTAGGCAGTCGGGCGAGCGTCAGAAACTGTCTTGAACAGTCCGCACACTACTATAACACACAGCGACCGCATCAATCACTCAACGGACAAACGCCAGTCGAGGTGCTAAACTAGCAGTGCCGGAAGCTCCAATCTTCTAGCGGTAGCAATCTAGATGTTACAAGAACTACACTATCGCCTTCTTGCGTTCAACAGAGCAACCGAGTCCCTGTCCATCAATAGCAACCAACGAACTCCTCGCTACCGGAAGTTACGACTGGTCGGGATGAGCGACACTACAATCCACTACTTTCGTGAACCAGCCCCTTACAACCAAACCCAAATTTATTTACCGTCCAACATCTAATCATATCGCATGACAATTGTTGCTTCAGTTGATGACGAGGAGAGGTCGAAAGCAGTAGTGAAGGAAGCGGCGACGTTAGCCGACCGCTTTGACGAACCGCTTCATGTCGTCTCCGTGTATGAAGATTCGGAGCACGATCATCTCCTCAACGAGAAAGCCAACATCGATGAAAAGCCGACGGAGGAGGACAGAAAAGAAATCGCTCGAACGGTCGCCGAACGGGCTTCCGATGGGATTTCGAGGGAACGCGAAGTGATTGGACGAACGGGAAATCCCGCCGAAGAAATCCTGAACTATGCTACCGAGGTAGATTCCCGATATCTCGTGCTGGGCGGACGGAAACGATCGCCGGTCGGCAAGGCGCTATTCGGAAGCATCACCCAATCGATCCTTCTGGACGCGGACCGACCGGTAGTCGCGGTAATGGACGGTAATTGATCCGTCTGCCGTGTGATCTCCCCAGATCGTCCGTTGGTTCACCAGAAGGCGTTCGACGACTCCGACCTTCTCTAAAATGCGAGTACCGGTAGCGTCGGACCGGGGAGCGCATTGGCGACCGTTTTCGGATCATCCGCTGTTCGGAGGCGGACCGCCCCGCGTGACTGATGAATCGGAGCGCGTGTGATGACAAGCAAGAAACCCCGACGAGGGCCGCCGGAAGCAGCGCGGTTCTCAGGGAGATCGTTACGGAATCATCGTCTTGCGAATTTACATGTTATTGAAATTACGTGGGCGGGAAGGATCAGTACTTCGAGGGCGAACGGCGCTCGAGGGCGATCAGTATCGTCACTCGGGAATCGAGATGAACTCCGGTTCGACCTGGCGCAACCGCTCGGTACTCTCGAGAAACGAGTGGGGGCCGTCGTAGAGGTCAGTGCTGTCGCTGAAAACAGAAGGATCGCCGAGTCCGCGACGATAACGAGCGCGAGCATTGCCGCGGCGAGGAGCGAACTGGTGATCAATAGTGGTCGCTCTCCTATCCAGTCAGCGAGGATCCCACCAGGAAGGTGGCCAGATGCATACGCGATCCAGAGGATCGTCAACAGGAACGCGTTTCGGCGGACGACTCGTGGGCCAGCCTTCGTGTCATGTTCACGCTCGATACAACAATGAACGTCCAGTACCGCCAGCGACTCTGTATCGGTGAGTGTCGTCACTTTGATTGTCTTGACTGCTTGATTCCGTCGCTGGAGGTAGTACTACGAGGCTTGCTTCCGTTCGAAGAACGTACTGTCAAGGGCGATATGGTCGGAGTGGAGTTGCTGCTCGAAAGCGCACAGGAACGCCCTCCAAACTACATTGCGTATCGATCAAGCGAGTGGTAGAACATCGTTGGATCAGGCGATGTATCTGGGTGAATGCCGAGACGCTCACAGATATCTGGCATAAGTCCAAGCCGATCAACGAGGTCGAGGAGCGCGACTGCCATAATCGACTTCTCGACCTCGTTCTCTCAAACCGTTACGGAATAATTCCGTTGCTGTTTGCCGTTTTCAATAGAGGGGGAATTTAAGTGCTCGAATATGGACCACCGGCAGTCCCGGGCAGACACACGAGAGCCGAGCGATTACACGATGTGATCGCGTACTTCGCGCCGAATGCGACCGTTCACTCACGCTGGGACCGTAAGGCGCTGCGGACGAGTGGGTATGGTGCTGTGGACTCACTCGTTCTGTCGTCGGACTGAAACCACTGCTCATGCAAGAGGTGCGTTTCGAGTCTAATAATGCTATTCTCTATATCTAAACACTCGCCTCTAAAACTGGGAACGAGTGGTAGCAGTTACCTATGTACAACTCAAAGCGATGGGACGCCATAGTGGCGAATAACACATTGTTTCTTCGTCGCATGGAGTTCAAACACCGTGTGAGTGTATGTATTTACATTCATACTAACGTAATAACACGGCAGTGAGTCTGACAGAACAGTGTTCTGTAGGGGGAGAAAATCATCCTCTAACCGAGATCCTCGACAAGCACGGGATGCCCAAGGTGACCAAGCAGACGATCACGGACCGCGGCCAACTGTTCAATAAACTTGACCAGGTCCGCGAGCAGAAGTACACAGTCGACAACGAGGAGCGTCTCGCCGGCCGCGCGGTTCGGTACGATCTATCCGGCGAGTCGGTCGACGAGCTCTCTGTCCCGGCGCTGAAGGTGTCGTCGGTCACGTTCGCCGGCCCCGAGTACGACGAGTTGTATCTCACTACCGCACTTGAGGGCGGCGATCGGGAGGTGGAAGACGACGGTGCCGACGCACTCTTCCGGGCGACGGTCCTCGAGACGGGCAGCAGCGAAGAGCCGTTGAGTACCACTCCTACGAACTCGGCTGGTGGTCGGATCTCGTTGAGGAGAACATTATCGAGAACGGTTACGCCGAAGTGCCGGAGAAGCCGGGTCTCGGCCTCACGCTTGACCTCGACGCCGTCGAGGAGCACCTCGCCGAGGGTGCTGAGATGTTCGACGAGGCATAAGCCGCTATCACGCTCGTGAATCTCCGATTTGCGTTGTTCGACGTGAGATCTCACGTTCGCTGAGATTCACTCAGCGGTCGGCTCACGCGATGTGCGCCGCCGTCGGGTTCTCCGAGCATTGTCCCCCACTGTCCATAACAACATCGTGTCCGCAACGCTTAGATCCGGTGGGCCGAGAACACGCGGGAGCAGGACGAAACGAGGTGAGTCGAAAATCGATGACTCCCGCCGACGGCGGCTTTTCTGTGGTCTCTTACGTTTTCTACGGACGTTCGTTCGCCAGTGACTGCCTCAAGCGCGCGACGCTGCCTTCGCTATCGCACGCGATCGACTGGTTACACTGATCGCACGCTCGACAACGACGGAACGCAAGGGACGGCGAAAACGAGTCCGTCCCGCTTACGCCAGCGGAAGGACCGTCGAAAAGACGAGTGTGCTCAACAGGCCGACCAGCCCGATGAGGATGGTCGCAACGGTCCAGGTCTTCAGCGTCTCAGC